>JBATFE010000470.1:0-1577 GCA_049664445.1 Gammaproteobacteria bacterium | reverse complement strand
CCCGCGGCGCCATTCATAATCCTGACGGACTCGATGTTGTCCGGCTGTGTGAAATCAAGGCCGGTGGTGGCGCCCTCGGCGAGTATGTCGATGCCACCCCGCTGGAGCGCGATGCCGTCATCGACATTGAATGCGATATCTGGATTCCGGCTGCACGACCGGATGTTATCCATGAGAAGAATGTGCAGCGGCTGAAGGCGAAACTGGTGATCGAGGGCGCCAACATCCCGATCACCCCTGGCGCAGAGGCACTGCTCGCCAGGCGGGGCATTCTCTGCGTACCGGATTTTATTGCCAATGCGGGCGGCGTCATTTGCGCCGCCATGGAATATCACGGCGCCAGCGAAGGCACGGTCTTGCAGGCCATTAAGGAAAAGCTGCGTCGCAATACCCGCCTGGTGCTGGACGATGCAAGCAAGCGCAACATCCTGCCACGCGAGGCCGCGGTGGAACTGGCAGTGGCGCGTGTCAAAAAGGCAATGAGCTACCGGCGCTACAGTTTGTTCTCGACAGCGCCGGGTTTTGTGTAGCGGAACGGCCCGCGGGACTCCCTGCAGCCGAGTCGCCGGCGGGTAACAATCAGGAGGTGTGATGTACCGTATCCGATTTCATGGCCGTGGTGGACAGGGGATGAAGACCGCGAGCCGCATCCTGGGCTCAGCCTTCTTCCTCGAGGGCCTTGAGGTACAGGATGCACCCCGTTACGGTGCCGAGCGCCGCGGTGCACCGATCTTTGCCTACGTGCGCGCATCCCGCCAGTCTATCAACGAACGCGGCATTATCCATCACCCGGACCTGGTGGTGGTCGCCGATGACAGCCTGGTGCCAATCCCCGCGGCCGCGGTACTGCAGGGACTGGACGCACACACCACCCTGCTCATCAACAGTCATACGGATGCCGCAGACTGGCAACAGCGCCTCAATCTGGCCGGACCGGTGCTGATCCTGCCCGCCACGGAAGAGGTCGAGGACCGTGCCGAACTGCCATTCGTCGGTACCACCTGCGCCGGTGCAGCGGCAAGGCTGGTCGGTGTCATCGGTCGTGACGCCCTGGCCGAGGCAATCCGGACCGAGCTCGGTTCACTCGGGTCACAAACGGTAGAAAAGAATACAGAGACCGCACTGCAGGCCTATGACCTGATGGCGGCACATGCAGGCTCAGTCACCGAGGGCAAGGGGCACAGCGCCAGCGACTATGTCAGACCGGACTGGGTCGGCATGACGGTCGAGGATGTCGATCTGGCGGCACCGAGCATTCATGCGGCCGCCACCAGCATCGAGGTAAAAACGGGCCTGTGGCGCACACTGCGCCCGGTGATTGATTATGACCGCTGCAGCCGCTGCTGGTGGGTGTGCAGCACCTTCTGTCCGGACAGCGCGATTGCCGTGGATGCCGAGGGCCGGCCGGAGATCGACTACGACCACTGCAAGGGCTGCCTGATCTGCGTGGCCAAATGCCCGCCCCATGCCATCGAGGCCATCCCCGAACATCTCGCACAGGCGGCGGGGGAGGCACCGGCATGACGCGCGTACTGCTGACCGGCAACGCCGCGGCCGCCTGGGGTGCACGCCTGGCC
>JBATFE010000469.1:0-2054 GCA_049664445.1 Gammaproteobacteria bacterium | reverse complement strand
GGTACACGGATACTGAAACGCAACAGTCATATCACCGTAACGGTGGGTGACGTTTAGGCTAACCAGCGAAAAGCGAGAACAGCGGTATGGGTCAAAAAGTACATCCAACGGGCATCAGGCTCGGCATAGTCAAGGACTGGACATCTACATGGTATGCCGGTACGGATAATTATGCCGATTACCTGAACATGGATATGGAGATTCGTGAATTTATCAGGAAGCGACTCGCGCAGGCATCTGTCAGCCGCATCCAGATCTCGCGTCCGGCACATAATGCCGTGATCACGGTCCATACGGCACGTCCGGGTATTGTTATTGGCAAGAAGGGCGAGGATATCGATCGTCTGCGCAAGGAAGTGTCACAGCGCATGGGGATCCCGGTGAACATCAATATCGAAGAGATACGCAAGCCGGAACTGGACGCAGCCCTGGTTGCAGAAAGTGTTGCCCAGCAGCTGGAACGCCGCATCATGTTTCGCCGTGCCATGAAGCGTGCCGTCAGCAACAGCATGCGCATTGGTGCCGAAGGTATCAAGATCAAGGTGGGTGGCCGCCTCAATGGCGCAGAAATAGCACGCAGTGAGTGGTACCGTGAAGGCCGTGTGCCGCTGCACACCCTGCGTGCCGATATTGATTACGGCACTGCCGAGGCGAACACAACCTACGGCCTCATTGGTGTCAAGGTGTGGATATTCAAGGGTGAGATCATCGGTGCGCCCGACGAGGCGGAAGCCGAGGCACCCCGGAAGGCAGCATCCTGATAGCGGAGAATATTCATGTTACAGCCAAAAAGAACCAAGTTTCGCAAGCAGATGAAGGGACGCAATCGCGGTCTGGCGCAGCGTGCCAGCAGTGTCAGTTTCGGTGAATACGGACTGAAGTCGACCGACCGTGGCCGCATGACGGCACGCCAGATCGAGGCCGCCCGCCGTACCATCACGCGTCACGTCAAGCGTGGCGGCAAGCTGTGGATACGTGTGTTTCCCGATGTGCCTATTACCAAGAAACCTATCGAGGTTCGGCAGGGCAAGGGCAAGGGCAACGTTGAATACTGGATTGCGCAGATTCAGCCGGGCCGCATGCTCTACGAGATCGAGGGTGTATCGGAAGAAATTGCACGTCAAGCTTTCAAACTGGCTGCAGCGAAGCTGCCTTTTAAAACAGCCTTTGTGTCACGGACGGTGATGTAATGAATGCAGTAGATCTAAGAAGCAAGTCAGTCAGCGAACTCAAGCTGGAGTTGCATAACCTGCTGCGCGAGCGCTTTAACCTCAGTATGCAGCGTGGTACCGGACAGCTGTCGCGCCCGGACCAGATCAAAAAGGTTCGCAGGGATATTGCACGGGTAAATACGGTATTGAACGAAAAATCCAGAGCGGGTGAGGCATCATGAGCGAGACCACTGCAACAGCACGCGTTGTAACCGGCAAGGTGACAAGCGACAAGATGGACAAGTCGGCCACTGTGATGATCGAGCGCAAGGTCAAGCATCCCGTGTACGGAAAGTATATTCGCCGCTCTACCAAGCTGCATATTCACGATGCAGAAAACCTCTGCCAGGAGGGCGATACCGTCGTTATCGAACAGTGCCGGCCGATCTCCAAAACGAAATCATGGAGACTGGTGGAAGTGGTGGGTCGTAACGACTAGACAACAGCGCCCTGCAGACGAACATTGGCGATTATTTTAATTAATTAAGGCGAACGGTACATAAGCATGATTCAGATGCAAACAAAACTTGATGTTGCTGACAACAGTGGCGCACGCCGCTTGCAGTGCATCAAGGTGCTGGGTGGTTCACATCGCCGCTATGCGGGTATCGGTGACATAATCAAGGTCAGCATCAAGGAGGCTATCCCTCGTGGCAAGGTCAAGAAGGGTGAGGTCTATAACGCGGTTGTTGTCAGGACACGCAAGGGTGTACGGCGTTCCGATGGTTCGCTGATCCGCTTTGACGGCAACGCAGCGGTACTGCTGAATGCACAGTTACAGCCGATCGGTACGCGTATCTTCGGACCGGTAACGCGTGAACTGCGCAGTGAGCGCTTCATGAA
>JBATFE010000468.1:0-40872 GCA_049664445.1 Gammaproteobacteria bacterium | reverse complement strand
GAGATGATTTTGTCATGCACAGTAGTAGTAAAGGCTCCTCCGACGCTGAAAAGCGTTTTCAACCCGCCGCAAGGCGGGTTTTTTTTGCCTACAGGGATGGTCGCTACGGGCATCCTGCCCTCTCGCGACACGCGTACGTCCCTGTACATCGTAGGTACGTCGCAAGCGGCAGGCTAGCGCTGCTATCGCGTCAACCAGTCTGTCGGTTTCAGAAAAATGTCGTAGAGTTCGGCTTCTGCCGTGCCGGGTTCGGGATGCCAGTCGTAGCGCCAGGTCACTTCCGGTGGCAGTGACATCAGAATGGCCTCTGTGCGACCACCGGATTGCAGGCCAAACAGGGTGCCGCGGTCATAAACCAGGTTGAACTCCACATAGCGGCCGCGGCGGTAACGCTGGAATGCCTTTTCCCGGTCGCCATAGGTGATGTTCTTGCGCCGTTCAACGATGGGCAGGTAGGCAGGCAGGTAATGATTGCCGATGCTGATCATCAATGAGCAGCACCTTTCGAAGCCACCCTCATTCAGATCATCAAAAAACAGGCCGCCGATGCCGCGCGGTTCATTACGGTGCTTGAGGTAGAAATAGTCATCACACCACTGTTTGTAACGTGGATAAACCTCGTCACCGAAGGGTGTACAGGCCTCCTTCGCCAGCCGGTGCCAGTGCACGACATCTTCCCTGAAGCCATAGTACGGCGTCAGGTCAAAGCCGCCACCAAACCACCAGACCGGATCGGCAGCTGGTTTTTCTGCAACGAAAAAACGTACATTTGCATGTGATGTCGGCACATAGGGATTTTGCGGGTGAATGACCAGTGACACACCCATCGCCTGAAAGGAGCGACCGGCAAGCTCGGGGCGTGTGGCGGTCGCCGATGGAGGCAATTCCGCACCATGTACATGCGAGAAATTGATGCCGGCTTTCTCGAATATGCGGCCACCTTCCATGACGCGTGAGCGGCCACCGCCACCTTCATCCCGAGACCAGCTGTCTTCACGGAACCCGCCGCTGCCATCCAGTTTCTGCAAGGCGTTGCAGATGGTGTCCTGCAGCGTCACAAGATAGTTACGTACCAGTTCAATCTGCGTGGTGCCAATTTGAGTGTCAGCCATTGCGCTTACCCGTCCGGGAGTATTTGCTTGTGCGAAATTGAGGTGTTTCCACGCAGCAGTTCGCCCGTCAGGCCATTGCGTATCTCGCTGGGTCTGTTGGTGCTGCCGTGCATACCGTGCAGAATATAGTCGAGTTGTCCGTTGAATGCCTTGCGAACCGCAAGCGGACTGGTCGCTGGCGGTTTGCCATGAATATTGGCGCTGCTCGAAACCAGTGGTCCACCCCAGCATTCACAAAGCGCGACGGCAACCGGGTGATTAGTCACACGGACGGCCAGCGAGTCATGCCTGCCACGCAGCCAATACGGTATTTCCGGCGGGCAGGGCAGCACCCAGGTGACGGGGGACTTGCGTGCTTGAGTGACACGCCGTCTGGTCACCGTGCTCAGCGGCAACAACAGCGGCTGCAGTTGTCCAAAATGACTGGCCACAAGGATCAGGCCCTGATCAATATTGCGCTGCTTCAGGTCAATCAGGTGCAGCGCGGCGTGGCCATTGAACGGATCGCACCCCAGGCCGTATACCGTTTCTGTCGGATAGGCGATCACGCCACCGGAATCGAGCTGACGGACGGCTTCCCTGATATGCCAGCTCATGATGTCGCGCTAAAGGACCCTTGTCACCGCGAGCATTACCGCGGGTCAGGCCTCAATGTTTTCCGCAGCGGTTACGGGTTCATCCCAGGGTTCGATGAATTTACAGTCCTGCTGCGGGCAGACGCGTTGCGTACCGGAGCGCTTGGTGGTCTTGATAGACGTGATTGGCCAGTGACACTGCGGACAGGGCTGTGCCAGTGGCTGGTTCCAGATGGCGTATGTACAATCGGGATAGCGCCCGCAGGAGTAGAAGATTTTGCCGCGCCTTGATTTGCGTTTGAGGATGTTACCTTGCTTGCATTCCGGGCACTGTACTCCGGTATCTTCCGGCTTTTCCAGAGGCTCGATAAATTTGCAAGCGGGGTAGTTGCTGCAGCCGATAAACTTGCCATAGCGGCCGGAACGTATGATCAGATCAGAATCGCATTGCGGGCAGCTGCGGCCCTCGACCACTTCCGGTGCCGCGCTTTCGTGGGATTCATCAACATTGCGGGTGTATTTGCAGTCCGGGTAGCCGGAGCAGCCGATAAAGAAACCGCCGCGGCCGAGACTCATTTGCAATTGCTTGCCGCATTCCGGACATTTTTCTTCGATGGGTTTCGGATAGGGGCGCGAATAGTCCTTGTCCAGAAGCCGGTTGAACGGCTTCCAGAACTCGTTCATTAACGGAATCCAGTCTTTTTCTCCACGTGCAACGGCATCCAGCTCGTCTTCCAGGCCGGCAGTGAAGTCATAGTCGACATAGGTGGTGAAATTTTCGGTCAGGAATTCGATGACGACGCGACCGACGTCTGTCGGATAGAAACGTTTCTTGTCGAGGGTGACATATTCACGTGCCTGTAATGTGGATATGATGGTGGCGTAAGTCGACGGACGCCCGATGCCGTGTTCTTCCAGTGTCTTCACCAGGCTTGCCTCCGAGTACCGTGGTGGCGGCTCGGTGAAGTGCTGGTCGGCGCGAATTTCATTCAATCTACAGACGTCACCCTTTTCCAGGGGCGGCAGCATGGTTTCGTCGCTGCCAGCTTTTTTGTCATCCTCGCCTTCCTGGTAGACCGCCATGAAACCAGGGTCAACGATGGTCGAGCCATTGGCGCGAAACAGGTTGCCCTCGCCACATTTGAAATCCACGCTGACGGTATTAATGGTCGCGTGGGTCATCTGGCAACTGACAGTGCGTTTCCATATCAGGTCATAGAGTTTGAACTGTTCTGCAGATAAATATTTTTTGATTTCCTCCGGTGTGTTGCGGATGGCGGTGGGGCGGATCGCCTCATGGGCTTCCTGGGCGTTTTTTGCCTTGGTCTTGTAGGTGCGTGCTTCAGCAGGTAACGCATCCTTGCCAAAGCGTTCCGGTATAAATGTACGCAGCTCATCCAGGGCATCCTGTGCGAGGTTGACCGAATCGGTACGCATGTAGGTAATCAGGCCAGCCGTGTCGCCACCTATTTCCATACCCTCATAGAGTTGTTGCGCGACGCGCATGGTGCGGCTGGCGGTAAATCCCAGTTTGCGCGAAGCCTCCTGTTGCAGTGTGGAGGTTGTAAACGGTGCCGTCGGATTGCGCTTGCGCTGTTTCTTTTCAACAGTCTCGACGATCAGCTTGCCAGCGGCTGCCTTCAGCAACTCATCTCTGGCGGTGTTGGCGCTGCTGTCATCGGTGATCGAAAATTGCTTGAGCTTTTTTCCATGCAGTTGCGTCACTCGCGCAACGATTGCCTGGCCTTCATGTTCAAGATCACTCTCCAGTGTCCAGTATTCACGTGCCTTGAAATTCTCGATTTCAATTTCACGCTCAACAATCATCCGCAATGCGGGTGTTTGTACCCGACCGGCGGACAGTCCGCGCCGAATTTTCTTCCACAGCAGGGGTGACAGGTTGAAACCGACCAGGTAATCCAGGGCACGTCGTGCCTGTTGCGCGTTGATGAGTTCTGTCGACAGTTCGCGAGGGTGTTCAATCGCCTCGTTGACGGCGCGCTTGGTAATTTCGTTGAAAACAACGCGGTAAACCGATTTGTCCCTGATAGCCTTTCGGTCCCTGAGCAGTTCGCACAGATGCCATGAAATGGCCTCACCCTCGCGATCAGGGTCAGTGGCCAGGTAGAGGGCATCTGATTTTTTCATCGCCTTGACGATGGCATCGACATGCTTTGAATTACGGTCGATCATCTGGTACTTCATGGCGAAATCATGCTCGGTGTCGACAGCACCTTCCTTGGGGATCAGGTCACGGACGTGACCATAGGACGCCATGACCTCATAGTCCTTGCCGAGATACTTCTTTATGGTCTTGCACTTGGCGGGTGACTCAACGATTACGAGGTTCTTGCTCATGGATATCTGTTAGCGGCAGACGCAGTGGCCAGCGTGTCAGTGCAGGCAGTTTGCGTTGTCGTCGAACACCAGGTCTTCGACCCAGGTGTAGGCAGCTTCCTGACCGGGTTGGTTAAACAGGACCATCAGGATGACCCACTTGAGTTGGTCAAGGTCGAAATCCTCGCTCTCCAGTGCCATGGCACGATCAATGGCCAGTTCACGGCTGGCCGGCGTCAGCACGCCCATCTGTTCGAGGAACAGGATAAAACCACGACAGGTGGTATCGAGCCGTTCCATTTCATGGCTTGCGAACAGGCGCATGGAACGTTCGGCCTGCATGCTGGGCGGATTTTCCTCTCCAGACAATCCCTCCATCCACAGGAAGGCGCGATCGATTTGCAGTGCCGGGAAACCTGCCTGACTGAGTTCCTGTTGAACAATGTCGCGGTCCGGCGCCACCGAACCGTCATCGTCCATGTAATAATTTTCGAACAGATACATCAGTACGTCGAAGACGTTTTCTTTCATATTTAACCTATTATTTCAGTCGGTTATATATTCCACCGTGGCTTGATGCGATATAACCGCTCATTTCCAGCTGCAGGAGCATGGAGGAAACTTCGGCTGGCGTCAATCCGCTACTGCACACGAGCTGGTCGATGGAGGTATTGTCGAAACCAATAAAATCAATAAGTTGTTGGTACTCCGGGTCGAGTTTTAGGGGTTCGTCAGCCATATCATTGCCATCAGTGGCCTGATTCGATGGATAGCAGCTCTCCGCCAGCATACCGAGCTCGTCCATGACGTCCTGGGCGGTCTCAACAAGTTTTGCGCCCTGCCGTATCAGTTGGTGACAGCCACGGGCCAGCGGATTATGAATCGATCCCGGAATGGCGAAAACTTCCCGTCCCTGGTCGCCGGCATAGCGGGCTGTGATCAGCGAACCGGAACGGATCGCCGCTTCGACCACCAGGGTACCCAGGCTCAAACCGCTGATGATGCGATTTCTGCGCGGAAAATTCTCTGCACGCGGCGCTGTGCCGATGGGGAATTCTGATACCAGCGCACCCTGTTCGGCAATTTGCCGCGCCAGGTCACGGTGACGCGCCGGGTACACCCGGTCCAGGCCGGTACCCATGACGGCAATGGTGGGCGCACCTGCATCCAGTGCACCCTGGTGACAGGCCGCGTCGATGCCCAGTGCCAGGCCGCTGCTGATCACCAGTCCGGCCGCTGACAGGTGCCGCGCGAACTCTGTAGCTGTTCGCGCGCCGGCGGCCGACGGGTTGCGGCTGCCAACCATGGCCAGCAGGGGTTCGCTGAGGATCTCGCTATGACCGTGTATATAAAGTAGCGGTGGAGGTGACGCTATCTGTAACAGCAAGGGCGGGTAGTCCATGTCATGACAGGTCATGATGCGGTTGCCCGGTTTGTCATGCCACTCCAGATCACGCATGACGGCTGCCGTGTTCGGGTGCTGCAGGGCATCAATGACTTTGCGTGACAGCCCCAGATTGTGCAGTGCTGCGGGGTCCGTGTCCGGCAGATCCTGCAGGTTTGGAAAGGACTCCAGCAGCTGGTGGAATGTGACTGCACCCACGCCCGGCGTGTGATACAGGGCGAGCCAGCGTTTCAGGATGTCTGTAGTGGTCGCTTTAGAGGAGGCTGCCATGATGGCTAGCCGACTCTCTCTGCCACGCGGGCTGTATCTGAATTCATGTGTTCACCGTCCCTGGCGAGCGCTGTGCATGCTGCGTTTTCAGGGCGTCCGTACATGATCATTGATATGGATGGCGCGGGTTGCCTTCATAACCAGTCCGAAGCTGACTTTTTCAAAGCTTCGGAACACCATGATCAGGCCGGCATCTTCATCCGGCAGCTTGACCCTGTCATTCCGCTTGCCGCTGACGGTATCCATGACGACTGCGCCATCCTGGTAGATACGGAAGATATGGCCTGTCTCGATGCCTTCACGGGTACCGAGGTTAATGGCAACGACATTGAACTGGCCTATCTGGGTAACACCATCCAGTACTGAAATTATGCGGCCTTCGGTGTTGTCAGGGGGTACATGGGGCTGAAAGTGAGTGACCGCGGTGGCGCGGTCGGCAGGCCTCAAACGATCGCCGACACGTACTTCTCGCGTTGTTTCAGAGAGATACAGGGTGGTCGGATCACCATACTGTTCTACCGGACCGCGTGCCACAAAGAGGGCCTCATAGCCAAGAACCTCATTGGTATCGGGATCAATATAGGGACCGCCGGGGTTGAAAATGTCATAGACAGGATGGGTATTATTGTCGATACCGCGTGCATAGACACGATCACCAACACCTGTGACGACGTGTTCACCGGCGCTCTGTACTACATAGGGTGCGGTCTCCAGTTCATCTTCGCCGACCACGATGGTACGGGTCAGAAACTGCTGTATGGCGTCCAGCGGTATGGTGGGAATGGCTTTTTCGAGGCTTTCCTCGCGCACCTGTGGTGACAGGGCGACGGTCGGGTAGCCGCGGGTCATACGCAGTTGCGGTTTACCATCGACGTAGACCAGTGTGAGGATATCCCCGGGATAGATCAGATGGGGATTTGTTACCTGCGGGTTGACGTACCAGATCTCCGGCCAGAGCCAGGGATCACGCAGGAACATGGTTGAAATATCCCAGAGGGTGTCACCTTTAACAACCACATAGCGATCCGGGTGTTCCGGGTTAAGAACCACATCAGCTGCAAACAGTGAACTTGCGAGTAATGCGGCGAAGACCAATCCGATCAATTTCCTGGTTGTCATGGGTGTCCTTTTACGTCGAGTTTGTATCACTTCCAGTCCAGTTTGCCATCGCCAGGATGCTGCGTGGCTGGTGCCTTCAGGTCATGCGCGAGTCTAGCGGAAAACCCACACAGAACAAAACCTTTTGTCATTCTCCGGTGATCGTCACACGCATGATTGTGGTACAGTATATTTGATACGTTGATACTGAATCGTGACGGCATTCACATGGCACTCCTAGAAATTCTGCATTTCCCCGATCCCCGCTTGCGTAACGTTGCCCAACCGGTAACAACCGTTGATGACAGTGTTCGGCAGCTGCTTGATGATATGCTTGACACCATGTACGAGGCTCCCGGCATTGGTTTGGCGGCCACACAGGTGAATGTTGACAAGCGGGTCGTAGTCATTGATGTATCGGAAGAAAAAGACCAACCTTTATGCCTGATTAACCCGGAAATACTGGATCTCGAGGGCATTGAAGAAATGGAGGAAGGCTGTCTCTCCGTGCCCGGTGTCTATGAGGTGGTGCAACGTGCAGACCACGTACGGTTGCGGGCGCTGGATCGCAATGGCCAACCATTCGAGATGCAGGCTGACGGTTTACTGGCGGTTTGTATCCAGCATGAAATCGATCATCTCGATGGCAAGCTGTTTGTTGACTACCTGTCACAACTGAAGCGCACTCGAATCCGGAATAAACTGGAAAAAGAGCAACGACAGACAAGC
The DNA here is from genome assembly GCA_049664445.1 of Gammaproteobacteria bacterium. Classification (GTDB taxonomy): domain Bacteria; phylum Pseudomonadota; class Gammaproteobacteria; order UBA9214; family UBA9214; genus UBA9214. The sequence continues at coordinate 33,346 of JBATFE010000468.1, read as the reverse complement.
ACGGTCGCTGACGCACGGTCGAGTCATCGGGTCATTTGATCGAGTGTGTCTCGTCCCTGTCCGGGATTTGCCTGACTGGCGGGCGACACCATGAAAATAGTATTTGCGGGTACACCGGATTTTTCTGTGCCATCACTGCAGGTGCTGCTGGATAGTCCGCACGACGTGGTGGCGGTCTATACACAGCCGGACAGGCCCGCCGGACGTGGTCGGCAAACAGTCGCCAGCCCCGTTAAACAGTTGGCCATGCAGCATGATGTCCCCGTTTGCCAGCCTGATACACTGAAAACGGGTGCGGCACAGCAACAGCTTGCGGAATGGCAGCCGCAACTCATGATTGTGGTTGCCTATGGCCTGTTGTTACCGGCGGCAGTGCTGGTTATCCCCGGACTTGGCTGCGTCAATGTGCATGCATCATTACTGCCCCGCTGGCGTGGTGCGGCACCGATACAAAGAGCGATTCTTGCGGGTGACACCGAGACCGGAGTCTGCCTGATGCAGATGGATGCGGGACTGGATACGGGGCCTGTGCTGGCCTGCTCACGCTGTGAGATTGCTGCGAACGATACCGGGAAACGCTTGCACGACAAACTCTCGTTGCTGGGCGCGCACTTGCTGTCGCGTAATCTTGCTGCACTGGAGAAAGGTGAGCTCGAGGCACATCCACAGGACGAGTCGTTGGCCAGTTATGCAGGCAAACTGCAGAAGTCCGAAGCTCGTATAGACTGGAACGCTTCTGCTACAGATATTGCCAACAAGATACGGGCATTTAATTCATGGCCGGTGGCTGAGACGCGTTATCAAGGACGCCAGCTGCGAATCTGGGAGGCATACCCGCTGCCTGTGGACAGTGATACCGTACCCGGCACCGTGTTGTCAGCATCCAGAGCAGGAATTGAAGTGGCCTGTGGTCAAGGGCGACTGTGCATTAACAAGGTGCAGTTGCCGGGGGCACGTGTCATAGATGCTGTTGATTTCATCAATGTACATGCACTGGATGGCATGCTTCTTGGGAGCTAATAGCATCCGGGCTGTCGGCTTGACATGACGATTGACGCGCGTGCGTGCGCTGCCAGGGTACTCGTACGGGTTGTTGCCGGCGGGGAATCGCTGACTGATGCCTTGCCGGATGCTGTGCAGCCCGTGAGTGATGCCCGCCAGCGGGCGCTGATCCAGGAACTGGCCTATGGCACCTTGCGCTGGTTTTACCGGCTGGATGCCCTGCTGAAGCAGCTCTTGCAAAAGCCGCTGAAAGAGCGGGATGCCGACGTTCGCTGTCTGCTGTTGATTGGCTTGTACCAGTTAACGCAACTGGCAATGCCGCAGCGGGTGGCAGTCAATGAGACGGTGCAGGCAACAGAGGCATTGAAGAAAGACTGGGCGCGTGGACTGGTGAATGCCGTGTTACGCAACTTTCAGCGTCGTGCCGGTCCGCTCGAGGTGACGGCCGACGCTGATGCCGAGGTGAAATTTGCGCATCCGGCGTGGTTCATAGAACGGCTGCAAACAGACTGGCCACATGACTGGGAAGCCATTCTCACGGCAAATAATGAACGGCCGCCATTCAGCTTGCGTGTCAATCAATGCCGCATCACCCGGGATGAGTACCTTGATGGATTGAATGCCAGGTCAATAGAGGCACTACCGCTGCCGCACGTGGAAACAGGCCTGATGTTGAAAAAGCCGGTTCCCGTGGAGAAGTTGCCCGGTTTTTCTGAAGGTGTGGTATCCGTGCAGGATGGCGCCGCCCAGCTGGCTGCCGGACTGCTGGCACTCGCGCCGGGTCTGCGGGTACTGGATGCCTGTGCGGCACCGGGTGGAAAAACGGCGCACATCCTGGAAGTCGAGCCTGAATTAAACGGCTTGACCGCGATTGATATCGATGGGCGTCGTCTGCGGCGCATTGAAGAGAACCTGTCGCGCCTGTCACTGCACGCGGATTTGCAGCAGGGTGATGCCGCAGAGCCATCAGCGTGGTGGGACGGTCGACCGTATGACCGTATTCTGCTGGATGTGCCGTGTTCGGCAACGGGTGTCATTCGCCGGCATCCGGATATCAAATTATTGCGTAAGCCAGGTGACGTTGCGACACTGGTATCCAGGCAGGAACGGCTATTGCAGGGGCTGTGGCCCTTGCTGGTGCCAGGCGGTATGCTTTTGTACAGTACCTGCTCGGTACTGATTGATGAAAACAGCAGTCAGGTCGCCCGTTTTCTCGAGCACCAGTCTGATGCTGCAGAGGTGTCTATAGATGCAGCGTGGGGGCGGGATTGCCTGCATGGCAGACAGATATTACCGGGTGAAGATGAAATGGATGGATTTTATTTCGCATGTTTGCAGAAGCTCCGATAACAGGCTCATTATCATTAGCCGCTGTCGCCGTTTTTATACGGTGCCGTGCCAATGTGCTGCTGCTGTCTGTCATCTGCTGTTTGCCTGCACAGGTCTGTGCCGGGCATCCCGGCATCATCAAGCTTGAGGATGCGCACACCTTTCGAATCGATGGCAGTGACTTTCTGGATGCACAGTTTGCCATTGAATTGAGTTCGGGTGCCGAGGAAGCCGTGCAAAACTCGGTTCCGCTGCTATTCGAGCTGCAGGTACAGGTAGTTGAGACACATACCTGGCTATGGGATTCCATAGTCATCGAAATAACCGGGCGGCGTTCGCTGCAATATCACGCGCTCAGCGAAACTTACCAGGTCAAGGACCTCAACGCCGCTACGCAGGGTAATTACCGTCGTCTTGATGATGCGTTACGGGCGGCAGGAAAAATCAGCAGCTTGCTGCTTACCGACCAGTCGCTGGACCGGGGGCCCGCATACAGCATCCGCCTCAGGGGCAGCCTGGATGTCGAGTCGTTACCGACGCCGGTTCGGTTGATCGCCTATATATCTTCTGACTGGAACATGGTGAGCAAGTGGTACAAATGGCAGCTGGTTCGATAGCACGCATCGGCTTCGGTATTTTGCCGATGCTGGTACTGTTTGCGCTGTTGCTGGTGTCGCTCTCTCTGCTCAGCGACGCAACCCATAATTCCGAACGGTTCGGCCAGATGTATTCCATGCTGCTGCTGATCAATGCAGCCGGGCTGGTGTTTCTCGCCTCACTGGTAATAGTGAATATTATCGGCCTGATACGGCAGCAGCGCATGAAGGTGCCCGGTGCACGCATGACCAGTCGCCTGGTAGTGATGTTCGTCGTGCTTACCGTGGTGCCGGTATCGATTGTTTATTACTTCTCGCTGCAGTTTCTGCAGCGCGGTATCGACAGCTGGTTTGATGTGCGCATTGAACAGGGTCTGGATGATGCGCTTGAGCTCAGTCATGCAGCGCTGGATGTCAGGCTGGCCGATATCCTGAACCTGACTGTTCGTATGGCCGAGGATTTATCCGATGCAGCACCTGCAACGCTGTCACTGACACTCTACGACCACCGCGTCAGGAGCGGTGCCGCGGAGCTGACATTGATCGGTGGCGATGGCCGCATTGTCGCCTCCAGCAGCTCGGACATTACCGATATTATTCCTGATCAGCCTGCCGGCGAGATGATGATGTTGATGCGTAATCGCAAGCATTACATCGGCCTCGACCCGCTTGGGGACAGTGGCCTGTATGCGCGTGCGCTGGTACCGGTGCTGTCATCTCGTTCGGACAGCGAGGTCTACACGCTGCAGGCGCTGTACGAGGTCTCCGAGCGTTTCAGCCTGCTGGCGGATAGTGTTCAGTCAGCCTACACCCGCTACAAGGAACTGGCCTATCTGCGAATACCACTCAAGTTCAGCTATAGCCTGACACTGTCAATTGTGCTGGTATTGAGTTTGCTGGCGGCTATCTGGGCCGCGTTTCATTCCGCACGTCGCCTCGTAGCACCGGTGCGTGACCTGGCCGAAGCAACGCATGCGGTCGCTGATGGTGATTATAGCAAACGGCTGTCGGTTGCCAGCGACGACGAGCTCGGTTTTCTGGTGCGCTCTTTTAATGACATGACGCGCCGCCTTGCCAGGTCACGCGAGCAGACAATTCGAGGGCAGCAGCAGATTGAAGGGCAACGCGCCTACCTGGAAGCCGTGCTGGCCAATCTTTCATCGGGTGTTATCAGCATGAGTGCCGACTCAGTGGTGCGCGCCATTAACCGTACAGCCAGCAAAAGCCTCGGTATTGAAGCCAGGCAGTTCCTGGGGCGGGAGATGTCCTTTCTTGCAGTGGAACATGCATTTCTGGGCCCGTTTGTTGATGCCGTGAACAGGCACCGTAGTCAGGGTGACAAGAGCTGGGAGGAAGAAATCGCCTTGCTCGGGGCCAGTGGTCATCAGGTGCTGATGTGTCGGGGTACGGTGCTGGGTGGCAAGGGCCGGCGCGCCGGCGGTCTGGTGATTGTATTTGATGACGTTACCACACTGATACAGGCACAGCGTGATGCGGCATGGGGTGAAGTGGCGCGTCGCCTGGCACATGAAATCAAGAATCCGCTGACGCCGATCCAATTGTCTGCGGAACGCATACGGCGGCGTTATCTGGCGCGAATGGATGCGGAAGAGGCCGAGTTGCTTGACCGGGCAACGCACACCATTGTCAACCAGGTTGATGCCATGAAAAAGATGGTCAATGCCTTCAGCGAATATGCGAGAGCACCCAACCTGAACATGGCCGTTATGAACTTCAATCAGCTCGTACAGGAGGTCCTGGATCTTTATAGAAGCAACGATCTGAAAGTGGAAGTGATCGAGCGGCTGAATGCCGGGAATGACACTATCGAGGGGGATGCAGGACGCTTGCGGCAGCTGTTGCATAACCTGATCAAGAATGCGCTGGAGGCCGCCAAGGGAAGGCCTGATGCACGGGTAACCGTATCGACCTGTGGAGTGGATGGCGTGAACAACAACCAGATTGAGCTATGTGTTGAAGATAACGGGCCCGGCTTCAAGCCGGATGTGCTGGAAAATATTTTTGAGCCCTATGTCTCGACAAAGCCCAAAGGCAGCGGGCTTGGTCTTGCGATCGTCAAGAAGATTGTCGAGGAACACGGTGGAGCGATCAGCGCTGAATCCGGCAAGTCGGGCGGGGCGCTTGTCAGAGTTCGACTGTCACTTTTCAATGAAAACAGGCTGGTTTCAGACAATCAGGCACTTTCCTGAGTAGCGACATCTGCCGGCAAGTGTGAGCTATAATTGATTTTTGCAGGACGACTGTTCGTTCATGCATCAGTACTGGCACAAACATGAACTTCATGAATAAAGAATACGGCATATGACGAGCCGACACATACTCGTTGTTGATGATGAGCCTGATATCCGCAGCCTTGTGCAGGAAATTCTCGAGGATGAGGGCTACTCTGTCGCGACGGCTGACGGCGGCGAGGCTGCACGCAAGGCGCGACGGCTACGCCGTCCGGATCTGATTCTGCTTGATATCTGGATGGAGGGAATCGATGGCATTACCTTGCTGCGTGAATGGTCCGAGGACGGTGATCTGCCCTGCCCGGTAGTGATGATGTCGGGGCATGGTACGGTGGAGACTGCGGTCGAGGCCACCCGGCTGGGTGCCTACGACTTTATCGAAAAACCGATCTCGCTGGCAAAACTGCTGTTAACGGTAGAGCGTGCTTTTGAGAGTGACCGGCTGGCGCGTGAAAACGTGGATTTGCGCGAGCATGCGCCACCGATCATTGATCCGCAAGGCAAATCACCGGTAATGACGCAGTTGCGTGAACAGGCAAAGAAACTCGCGCAACACAATAGCTGGGTACTGATTCGCGGTGAGGCCGGCACTGGCAAGGGCACCTTCGCACGCTACATTCATGCCCAGAGTGCGCGTCGTGATGGTCCGTTTGTCGAAATTGCTGTCGGCTCCATATCAGAGGAAAACTCCGCTGCTGAATTATTCGGTACGGAAGATGGCGAGGCGGTTCACTACGGACGGCTTGAACAGGCTAATGGCGGGACACTCTGTATCGGTGATATCGCGGATATGGATTTACAGACGCAGGCACGCCTGTTGAGTGTATTTCAGACACACTCCTTTACCCGTCTGGGTGGCAGTGAAGATGTCGATGTCGATTTGCGCGTGATTGCCACAACCCAGCGTAATCTGGAGGATGAGGTGGCATCCGGCCGCTTCAGGGATGACCTCTTTTATCATTTGAACGTGGTGCCACTGCATATTCCTGCCTTGCGAGAGCATGCAGACGATGTGCACGAGCTGCTTGATTTCTACATAAATTACCTCGTTACACATGAGCGGCTTGCCTACAGGCATTTCACTGTGGCGGCGCAGAACCGGCTGCGGAACTATGGCTGGCCCGGGAATATACGTGAGTTGAAGAACCTGGTGCAGCGCCTGCTGATACTGGGTTCTGGCGAGGAGATCGAGGTTGCAGAGGTTGAGCAGGCGATCAATACGCGTCCGGTAGCTGCCGAGTCCGCGGCACCGTTACTGCCCTATGACCTGCCGTTGCGCGAGGCTCGTGAAAAGTTCGAGCATGATTATCTGCTTCACCAGTTGGTGGAAGTAGGCGGCAGTGTCGGCAAGCTTTCCAAACGTGTGGGCATGGAGCGTACACACCTGTACAGAAAGTTGCGCGCCCTCGGCATTGACCACAAAAAGGGTAACGAGTAGATGTTATCAGGCTGCATTTCCGGACAACAGGAAATACCGACAGGGAAAGTCGCCACATGAAGATCATTATACTGGGTGCCGGCCAGGTCGGTGCCTCGGTCGCTGCCAACCTCGCCAGTGAGGCCAACGATATCACTGTCGTTGATGAGAATCCGGCCACCCTGCAGGACCTGCAGGATCGTCTCGATATCCGCACTATCCAGGGGCATGCATCACATCCGGATACGCTTGTGCAGGCGGGCGCTGAGGATGCCGATATGATCATCGCTGTTACACACAGTGATGAGACCAACATGATTGCCTGCCAGGTCGCCTATACCCTGTTTCACACACCCACGAAGATTGCGCGGGTGCGTTCGGTTGAGTACCTGAATCATATGCGCCTGTTTGCTCAGGAAGCACTGCCCATTGATGTACTCATCAGCCCCGAGCAGCTGGTGACCGATTACATTCAGCGACTGATTGAAAACCCCGGCGCCTTGCAGGTGCTCGATTTTGCGGGCGGCAAGGTACAGCTGGTGGCCGTGCATGCCTACTATGGCGGCCCGCTGGTGGGACATGAATTGCGCGACTTGAAGGAACATATGCCGGGTATTGATGCGCGCGTGGCATCTATCTTTCGCCAGGGCAAGCCTATAACACCGGAAGGTGACACCATTATCGAGGCTGACGATGAAGTGTTTTTTGTCGCGGCCCGCAAACATATTCGCACGGTAATGGGTGAACTGCGCAAAATGGACAAGGCGGTTAAGCGTGTAATGCTGGCAGGCGGTGGCAACATCGGTATGCGACTGGCCTCTGCAATCGAGGGCAGCTACCAGGTCAAGATTATCGAGCGACTGGAAGACCGTGCCAGGATGCTGTCAGAAACCCTTGATAAAACGATCGTGCTGCTGGGCGATGCGGCAGATGAAGAACTGTTGCTGGAAGAGAACATAGAGAACACCGATGTCTTCTGCGCACTGACCAATGATGAGGAAGCCAATATACTTTCAGCGATGCTTGCCAAACGCCTTGGTGCACGCAAGGTCATGTCGCTGATCAATCGCGCCTCCTACGTCAACCTGGTACAAAGTGGCACCATCGACGTCGCGATCTCGCCACAGCAGGCCACCATAGGCAGTTTGCTGACACATATCCGGCGCGGCGATGTTGTCATGGTGCACTCGTTGCGGCGTGGTGCTGCCGAGGCGATTGAAGCTGTTGCGCATGGCGATCGCAGCAGTTCCAGGGTGGTGGGAAGGGCCATTGATGAAATCAAGCTGCCGAAAGGAACAACCATTGGCGCCATCGTCCGCGGTGATGAAGTGATTATAGCGCATCACGATACGGTGATCGAAATTGACGATCACGTGATTTTGTTTCTCGCCGATAAAAAATGTATTCAGCAAGTCGAACGCTTGTTCCAGGTTGGAGTGACCTTTTTCTGATATGCGTAGCGGCAATGTTGTTGTGTGCTTGTTGCTGATTATGGCGGGTGCTTGAGCCGTGCATCTGCTTTCCATTCAACGACTGCTTGGTCTGTTGCTGATGTTGTTCAGCATCACGCTGCTGCCACCCGCGGCCGTGTCCTGGCTTTACAATGACGGACAATTGCTGGTCTTCCTTGATGGCATGCTTGCGGCGCTGGTGCTGGGTTGTCTGCTGTGGCTACCCGCAATGCGTTACAAGGATGAACTGCGCGTGCGGGACGGTTTTCTTATCGTTGTATTGTTCTGGGTGGTCCTCGGGCTGGCGGGTGCCTTGCCGCTGGCTTTTTCCTTAAGACCTGAGATGTCTATAACGGATGCCGTGTTCGAGTCCTTTTCCGGTCTGACAACGACGGGTGCCACGGTTATTACCGGGCTGGATAGTTTGCCCGAGTCAATCCTGTTCTATCGCCAGCAACTGCAATGGCTGGGAGGTATGGGCATTATCGTTCTGGCTGTCGCCATTATGCCAATGCTCGGTGTGGGTGGTATGCAATTGTATCGCGCTGAAACGCCGGGTCCGCTGAAAGATAACAAGCTGACACCGCGTATCACGGAAACAGCAAAGGCACTTTGGTATATCTATGTGACCTTGACCGTTATATGTGCCGTCTGTTTCTGGCTCGCGGGGATGAGCGGCTTTGATGCCATCAGTCACAGTTTTTCGACCATCGCAATTGGCGGCTTTTCGACACATGACAAAAGCATCGGTTATTTTCAAAGTACCAGTATCGAGATGATAGCCGTGGTGTTCATGCTGGTGGCGGGTATGAACTTCGCTTTGCATTTCATTGCCTGGCGATCTCTGAGTCTGAAGGCCTACCTGCGTGACTCGGAGCTGAAAGCGTATTTATCCCTGCTTGCGCTGGTGACAGCCATCATAGTGTTTTATCTCTACTATACGGATACCTTTATATTTTTTGATGATGCCCTGTATGCCGGCCTGTTTCAGGCTGTTTCCATCGGTACGACAACAGGATTTACGACTGCGGATTACGTTAACTGGCCCGGATTTCTGCCGGTGATGCTGCTGTTTGTAAGTTTCGTCGGCGGCTGTGCGGGTTCAACGGGGGGCGGGATGAAGGTTATCCGCTTTGTGTTGCTGCTCAAGCAGGGACACCGGGAGACCCTGCGGCTGATCCGGCCGAATGCGCAGATACCCGTCAAGGTCGGGGGCAAACCCATGCCGGACCGTGTCATCAGTGCGGTATGGGGATTCTTTGCTGCCTATGTGGCCAGCTTCGTTATCCTTATGTTATTCCTCATGGCCACCGGCCTGGATCAGATAACGGCATTTTCGGCGGTCGCCGCCTGCATGAACAATCTTGGTCCCGGACTGGCGGGGGTGGCGGAGAATTTCATCGGTCTGACTGATCCTGCAAAGTGGGCGTTGTCGTTTGCCATGATGCTCGGCAGGCTGGAAATATTTACCTTGCTGATCCTGTTCACGGGCGCATTCTGGCGGCGCTAGCCATCAACGGGTTTTACGGCCGGGCGTTTCTTTTTGTAGAATGAGGTTTCACCATCTGGCCGGGTTTTGAAGCGACGGTAACTCCACTGATACTGTTCCGGACATTCCCGTACACAGTCTTCAACGGCCTGGTTGATTGCTGTGACTGCGGTATGAATGTCTGCGTGGACGCCTTCGGGTAGTGCCCTGAAATGCAGGTGATAGCCGCGACCCCACGACAGTCGTTCGCACCATGCAAAGATGACCGGTGTACCTGTTCTGGCGGACAGTCGTGCCAGGAAGACCATACTGTAGGCCGGTATTCCGAAGAACGGTGCGAACATCCCGGTGCCGGCTTGTGGTTCCTGGTCCGGTAGCATCGCAACTACACCTCCCTGATCCAGCGCTTTATAGAGCAGACGGATACCCGTGGCTGTTGCCGGTACATAGTTGCCGCCGAGGCGGTTGCGTGCGGTTTGCACCAGATGCTCCAGCTCCCGAATTTTCAAGGGGCGGTACAGGCAGGTGATTTTGAAGTGCGCGGAACCATATAGACCTGCGGCTTCCCATGCGCCAAGATGTGGTGTTGCGAGGATGGCGCCTGACCCTCTGGCAATGACCTGTTCAACCAGCTCGTTACCATCGACCCGCTTGATCAAGTGCAGCGCGTTTTCCCCGGGGCGCAACCACAAGGCGCTGGTTTCTATAATGGTCTTGCCGGTTTCCCTGAGGCTTTTTTGAAGCAGTATGCGCCGCTCCCGGGTAGAGAGTTCCGGCCAGCACAAGGCAATATTAATTTCGCTTGTCTGCCGGGAACGATTCGGAATCAGGAAAAGCCCCCAGCCGATGCAGACCCCGATGCCATGGAGGATTGGCAAGGGCAGGAAGGCACAGAGGTACAGGATCGATTTAATCAGTAAGGGGCGTAAATCGGCCATTATTCAATAATAATTAACCACATAAATCCATATTTACAGCGTAATATAAATATTATTAACCACAATTACTAATAATTAATTTATGTGGGGAAGGCCAGATGCTTAATCCATTAAACGATAGAATTTGTGGGGCGTATTGCATATCTTTGGCCGCGGGTATTCATCGTTGGCACGTATTGATAGGTTTATTTCCGGCACTGCCAGACTATAGTCCAAATAAAATTAATTCATAACAGTAATTTGCCTCACAGGGCGGTTAGCTAGAGAATGCATGATACCGCTACCTACGAATCAGGAGATTACGCTATGGCCAGCGAAGTTCAGTCCGTAACGCCTGCGGAGGCATATAGACTGGTCGAGAAAGATCAGCGAGTTGTGTTGATTGATGTGCGTTCCAGTATGGAATTCCTGTTTGTCGGACATCCCCGGGGCAGCGTTCATGTGCCATGGATTGATGAGCCGGACTGGATTGTAAACCCGAATTTTATCACCGAGGTACGCAAGGTGATGCTCGGCGGGGTCGGCATGGATGATCACGGCAATGATGCACCGGTTGTACTCATATGTCGTAGTGGTAAACGCTCGCTAGAGGCAGGTAAGCTATTGATTGAAAGTGGATTTATGGAGGTTTACAATGTCTCCGAGGGTTTTGAGGGGGAACTGGATGATAAACACCATCGTTCGACACAGGGTGGCTGGCGTTTTCATGGACTCCCCTGGGAACAGTGCTAAGTTAAATTGACCGTAGTAGAACAGATAAATATACTTATACGTTCATATAAAAAACTCGCCAAATCGATATGGCTCATCGGCAGGCAAAGAACATGAGTCACTGTGTGAGGTCAGAAATGGTGCAGGGTATTAAATCCTGTTCTTAAGCTTATCATTCCAGGGCATCCTGTTCGGTGTTGCGGAGTGACCTTTGAGGAGTACAACTTATGTCAACAGAAAACATGCCGGACAATGCACAACTGGACGCTTGGCTGGACAAGAAGCTGGATGAATTGTTACCAGGAAAACTGGAACAAATCGATGCGTCCCGGACACCGTCCATGTCCATCATCGCTACCAAGGGAACGCTGGACTGGGCCTACCCGCCCTTTATCCTGGCATCGACTGCTGCCGCGCTTGGCTGGGAAGTTGAGGTGTTCTTTACTTTCTACGGCCTGCTGTTGCTGAAAAAGGATCTTGACGCCAAGGTCAGTCCGCTGGGTAACCCGGCAATGCCGATGAAGATGCCGTTTGGCCCGAAGTGGTTTCAGGATTTCAACTGGCCGATGCCGAACCTGCTTATGGCGGGTGTTCCGGGATTCGAGAATGTCGCCACCGGGCTGATGAAGAAGACCTTCAAGAACAAGGGTGTGGCAACGGTAGAGGAATTGCGCAGCCTGTGTCTGGAAGCAGAGGTGAAAATGGTTGCCTGCCAGATGACCGTTGATGTTTTCGGTTTCGATGCCAGTGAGTTTATACCGGAGGTCACTGACTTCGTCGGCGCCACCTCGTTCCTGCCGGTTGCACAGAAGTCAGACGTTTGCCTGTTCATCTAGCAGCGGGCGATTTTGACGGCTAGCAACTGATACAACCAGCTTGTATCAGGGCCGGTCTGGAACTCATGAAGGGCGTGCAATTGCACGCCCTTTGTTTTGAGCTTTCCACAAGCAGGGTTTTTAACAACATATGCAACAGTTTTATCCACCCATTAAGCCTTACAGGGTACATACCGTGTCTGTATCAGACGGGCATCGTCTGTATGTCGAGGAATGCGGCCGGGCAGATGGATTGCCCGTTGTCTTTGTGCACGGCGGCCCTGGCGCAGCCTGCGAAAGCTATCACCGGCAATTTTTTAATCCGGAGGTTTACCGGATAGTGCTGTTTGATCAGCGTGGTTGCGGTCGCTCGACTCCACACGCCTCGTTGCAGGGTAATACCACGCAGGCGCTGGTCTCTGATATGGAGATAATTCGTACAACTCTGGATATCGACCGCTGGGTGGTATTTGGCGGCTCATGGGGATCAACGCTGGGTCTGGTGTATGCCGAGAAACATCCTGAAAATGTACTGGGACTGATTCTGCGCGGAATCTTTCTTTGCCGGCCGCGCGATATTCACTGGTTTTACCAGGAGGGTGCATCGTACCTGTTGCCGGACCAGTGGCAGGAGTTCCTCAAACCGATAGCGGAAGCGGAGCGGCATGACATGGTCAGTGCCTATTATCGCCGTCTCACGGGTGATGACGAGATAGCAAAGATGGCGGCTGCCAAGGCCTGGTCGTTATGGGAAGGGCGCGCTTCAACGCTGTTGCCCAAAGCCGCGGTTGTCGATCATTTTGGCAATTCGAAAACGGCATTAAGCCTGGCGCGCATTGAGTGTCACTACTTCATGAATGACAGTTTTCTGCAGACGAATCAGATCCTGAGAGATGCAACTCGATTGAAAAAGATTCCCGGTGTCATTGTGCATGGTCGCTACGATGTCGTTTGCCCGCTGGAACAGGCATGGATGCTGAACCAGTCGTGGCCACAGTCGCGTCTGCAGATTATTCAGGATGCCGGCCATTCAGCAACAGAGCCCGGGATTGTCGATGCATTGCTGACGGCCACCGACCAGTTTGCGCTGCGGTTTCGATGATTGGCTTGTTGCAGCGTGTGCGACATGCACAGGTCGAGATAGGCACTGAACGTATTGCGGCAATAGGCGCAGGCATGCTGGTACTGGTCGGGATACAGCATGGTGATAACGAGGACACGGCCGGGCGTTTGCTGGAGCGCTTGCTCGGATACCGGATATTTGCAGATGCCAGCGGCAGGATGAACCTGAATATCAAACAGGCCGGTGGAGAATTACTGCTGGTACCGCAGTTCACGCTGGCGGCCGATACCCGTAACGGCATGCGTCCCGGTTTTTCCACGGCGGCCAGTCCTGCAGTGGGACAGCGTTTGTTTTCCTGTTTGCTGGCACAGGCGCAATTACAGCCCCTTACGGTGGCGGCTGGACGATTCGGTGAAGATATGCAGGTTTCCTTGCTGAATGATGGACCGGTAACTTTCTGGCTGGAGGTTAATCCTCGGCAGTAACCTGTTAATATAGTTGTTGCATAGCGGCAAATTTCAGGCAACTATCTATTTTTAAATGGTAATTTATTATGTCACAGCGACAGGCGGTCGTTAGCCGCGACACACTGGAAACGCAAATCAGTGTCTCTGTAAACCTTGATGGAACGGGGAGCGCCACTTTTGACACCGGCCTGCCGTTTCTTGAACACATGCTCGACCAGGTGGCGCGCCACGGTATGCTGGACATCGAAATCAGGGCGCAGGGTGACCTGCATATCGATGGCCACCACACGGTTGAAGATATCGGCATTACCCTCGGCCAGGCGGTTGCCAGGGCACTGTCCGACAAACGTGGTATCCGCCGTTACGGTCATGCCTATGTCCCGCTTGACGAAGCCTTGTCGCGGGTTGTCATTGACTTCTCCGGGCGCCCGGGACTTGAATACCATGCCGAGTATCCCCGGGCACGCATTGGTGACTTTGATGTGGATCTGCTGCACGAGTTTTTTCAGGGATTCTGTAATCACGCAATGGTCACATTACACATTGACTGTCTGCGAGGTGACAATGCACATCATATTGCCGAGACGATTTTCAAGGCCTTCGGGCGGGCCATGCGCATGGCGCTTGCAGCGGATGCAGCCCTCGGAAACCAGATGCCTTCGACCAAGGGAAGCCTTTAAACAGACCTGATGATCAGGCCGCATGGCCGCTGTTATGACGTGTTGATCCACTATGAGCAGTATCGCGATTATTGACTATGGCATGGGTAACCTGCATTCCATTGCCAAGGCGCTGGAGCATGTTGCCGGCAAGGAGCGCGTTATCGTCAGCAGTCAGCGCGAACAAATTCTTGCTGCTGACCGTGTGGTGTTCCCGGGCGTTGGTGCAATCCGTGATTGCATGACCGAACTCAAGCGCAGCGGGCTGGATGACGTCGTTACACAGGCTGCCGCTGCAAAACCACTGCTTGGTGTCTGTCTGGGCATGCAGGCGTTGCTGGATATCAGCGAGGAGAACCAGGGAACAGAATGCCTCGGCCTCATCCCCGGAAAAGTCGTACACTTCGCCGATGACATGCTCGACGATGCAACGGGAAACCGCCTCAAGATACCGCACATGGGCTGGAACCAGGTGCATCAGCAGGGCGAGCATGCCATGTGGGCCGATATCCCCACGGATAGCCGTTTTTATTTCGTCCACAGTTACTACGCGCTACCTGAACGTGAGGAAGATGTCGCTGCAATGACACCCTACGGCATACAGTTTGCCTCTGTGCTTGCGCGTCAGAATATTTTCGCCGTGCAGTTTCACCCGGAGAAGAGTCAGCACGCCGGATTGCAGCTGTTATCAAATTTTGTTCGTTGGAATGGAGACGCCTGAAAGATGTTGTTGATACCCGCGATTGATCTGAAGGATGGCAAGTGTGTGCGTTTGCGCCAGGGCCGTATGGAAGATGAAACTGTGTTTGGTGATGACCCTGTTGAAGTGGCGCAGCGCTGGGTAGATGCGGGTGCGCGCCGTTTGCACATGGTCGATCTGAACGGCGCTTTTCAAGGCAAGCCGGTCAATGCATTTGCGATCAAGGCGGTCGCGGAGGCCTTCCCTGATCTTCCCATTCAGGTCGGTGGGGGTATCCGTGATGAGGAAACGGTGCAGGCCTATCTTGATGCCGGTGTCCAGTATGTCATTATCGGTACCAAGGCCGTCAGTGCGCCGCACTTCGTCAATGACCTGTGTCTCGAGTTTCCCGGCCATATTATCGTGGGTCTGGATGCAAAAGACGGCAAGGTGGCAATAGAGGGCTGGTCAAAGCTGTCTCATCATTCCGTAATCGATATGGCACAGCGCTTCGAACAGG
Source organism: Gammaproteobacteria bacterium (assembly GCA_049664445.1). Taxonomy (GTDB): domain Bacteria; phylum Pseudomonadota; class Gammaproteobacteria; order UBA9214; family UBA9214; genus UBA9214. The sequence continues at coordinate 17,958 of JBATFE010000468.1, read as the reverse complement.
ACGGCGTGGAGGCGATTGTGTTCACCGATATCGGCCGTGATGGCATGATGAGCGGTGTCAACGTGGATTCAACGGTAGAGCTGGCACAGGCCATTCATATCCCGGTTATCGCCTCCGGTGGCATCACTGATATCGACGATGTACGGGCATTATGTGCCGTGTCCGATGAGGGCATCATGGGTGCGATTACCGGCCGTGCAATATATGAAGGGACGCTGGACCTCGCGGCCGCGCAACAGCTGGCTGATGAACTGTGCGGCACCGGATCAGGCTGAGATAAATAATGGGCCTCGCAAAACGTATCATTCCCTGTATGGATGTCGATGCCGGCCGTGTCGTCAAGGGAGTACAGTTCGTCGATATTCGTGATGCCGGTGACCCGGTGGAAATAGCGCGGCGTTATGACGAGGAAGGCGCTGATGAACTGACATTCCTCGATATCACAGCGAGTTCTGATCAGCGTGAGACCATGGTGCATGTGGTTGAAGAGGTTGCCGGCGAGGTTTTCATACCGTTGACGGTTGGTGGTGGCATTCGCGAGGTTGCTGATATCCAGCGCATGCTGAATGCGGGCGCGGATAAGGTTGGCATCAATACTGCGGCGGTGTTCAATCCGGAGTTTGTGAAACAGGCGGCAGACCGTTTTGGTTCCCAGTGTATCGTTGTTGCCATCGATGCCAAGCGGGTCAGCAGCGGTGATCAGGCATCACGCTGGGAAATATTTACACACGGTGGACGCAAGCCCACCGGTATCGATGCGGTTGAGTGGGCGCAACGTATGGTTGCATACGGGGCTGGGGAAATCCTCCTGACGAGCATGGACCGTGATGGAACCCGTGATGGATTTGATATCGAGTTGACACGCACCATTAGTGACGCGGTAGGCGTACCGGTTATTGCCTCGGGTGGTGTGGGTACGCTGGAACACCTTGCGGAAGGTGTAATTGAGGGCAAGGCCGACGCGGTGCTGGCAGCCAGTATCTTTCATTTCGGCGAGTACACTATTGGCGAAGCCAAGCAGCATATGGCTGCACGGGGTATCGAGGTAAGGTTATAGCCGCATTGCCGTGGCTGCTTTTGATCAAGGTGGAGACAGACACACATGTATAGCGAGGCCTGGCTGGACGCCGTCAAATGGACAGACGATGGACTGGTACCGGCCGTTGCGCAGGACGCGGGTGACGGCAAGATCCTGATGATGGCATGGATGAATCGCGAGGCGCTGATGCTGACAGCGCAGGATGGCAAGGCCGTCTACTGGTCCCGTTCCCGGAAAAAACTCTGGCATAAGGGTGAAGAATCCGGCCACCAGCAGATCGTCCGGGAAATCCGGCTGGACTGTGATAATGATGTCGTGGTGTTACAGGTTGAACAGCAGGGCGGCATTGCCTGTCACACCGGGAGACGCAGTTGTTTTTATCAGCGTCTGGAAGATGGCTGCTGGGTGACAGTTGAGCCGGTGCTGAAAGAACCTGCTGCAATTTACGGGAAAGGCTGATAACGGGTCTGTAACATGAGTGATATATTGAAAAGACTGGCTGCGGTGATTGAATCGAGAAAGACAGCAAATGCCGACTCTTCCTATGTTGCCAGTCTGTTTGCCAAAGGCATGAACGGCATCCTCAAAAAGGTGGGGGAGGAAGCAACGGAAACAATCGTTGCGGCAAAGGATGAAGACGATTCACAGCTGGTTTATGAAACTGCCGACCTGTGGTTTCACACGCTGGTGATGTTGTCTGCGCGTGGACTGGGCCCGGAGGATGTGTTGTCAGAGCTGGAGCGGCGTTTCAATCTGTCCGGGCTTGAGGAAAAGGCATCAAGAAACAATCGAACATAGGTATTTACAGTTGCTGTGTTAGCACAGATGGAGAATTATTATGGGTATAAGTATCTGGCAATTATTGATTATTCTGGCCATCGTGCTGGTGCTCTTTGGTGCCAAGCGATTGCGGAATATTGGCTCTGACCTGGGTGGTGCCATCAAGGGATTCAAGCAGTCGATGAGCGAAGGTGAAGAGGAGACCGGTGACAAGAAATCACTGGATGACAAGGATGAAGGCAGCGTCATCGATGGCGAGGTGACCAGCCGCAAGAAGGACAAGCTGTAGGTTTTATCAGTGCACCCGGCCTGACGCTGTTCTCATGTTTGATATCGGATTTTGGGAAATCATATTTATCCTGGTGATAACCCTGCTGGTCGTGGGACCGGAAAGGTTGCCGCGGATTGCACGAACAGCCGGGTTATGGGTCGGAAAGATGCGCGGCTTTGTTGCTTCTGTCAAGGCGGATATTGACCAGGAACTGGCAACGGAAGAACTCAAGAAGGTGCTGGCTAAACAGGCATCGGTTCCTGAACTTGAAGAATTGATCGATGAAGTAAGCGGTGCCCCGCTCGCGGCAAAGGAGAGCCAACCAGGCCCGGCGGAAAACAAGCTGGCTGACGAACGTAATGACAAGCCTGCTGACACACCGGACGCTGATGACAAAGAAAAATAATCAGGACACGGCGTTGTCAGACGACACTGAACAACCACTTATATATCACCTTATTGAATTGCGTGACCGCTTGTTGCGTGTTGTGCTGGTGGTTGGTGTGGTTTTTATCGCGCTGGTGCCGTTTTCCAATACCCTGTTTTCCGTATTGTCAGGCCCCCTGATGGCACACTTGCCGGATGACAGTAGCATGATTGCCATTGAAGTGGCGTCGCCCTTTCTAATACCGTTTAAATTGACACTCTTCCTGGCGCTGTTTATCGCGATACCCTACGTGCTATATCAGCTGTGGTCATTTGTGGCGCCTGGCCTGTACAGGCACGAGCGGCGCCTGGCCATGCCGCTGCTGGTATCAAGCACAGTGCTGTTTTATGCCGGCGCGGCATTTGCATATTTTGTTGTCTTCCCGCTGGTTTTTGCATTTTTTACCGGGACGGCGCCTGAAGGTGTCGCGGTGATGACGGATATCAGCCGTTACCTGGATTTTGTACTAACACTTTTTTTCGCCTTTGGTGCCGCATTCGAGGTGCCGGTCTTTACTGTGTTGCTGGTATGGACAGGGATGGCGACACAGGAAGGTTTACGTGAAAAACGCCCCTACGTTATCGTCGGTGCCTTTGTTATCGGTATGCTGCTAACGCCACCGGATATCATTTCGCAGACACTGCTCGCGGTACCCGTCTGGCTGTTGTTTGAACTGGGGGTTTATTTCTCTGGCTGGTTTGTTAAGCAGCGAGAGGATATGCCGGACAATGCAGCTGATTCATCGGTCGCTCATTACAAACCCATGAGTGATAGTGAGATGGAGGCGGAGCTGGATCGCATGGAAAATGAGGACAAAAATCAGTGAATTATCGATCCGGTCTTGAGACTGGCCGGTTGCTGCTGTTCTCCATTTGTCCCGATATCAATTGGTTCGCTATACAGGGCTAGCTCAATAGGTATTGGTTTTGCGATGATATAGCCTTGGGCATAGTCAACACCTACATTGCGAACGGCTTCGAGGGTTTCCTCGTCTTCAACAAATTCAGCGATGGTTTTGATGCCCATGGTATGACCAATCTGGTTGATCGCAGCCACCATGGATTGATCAATGTTATCGACAACCATGTTTTTCACGAAGCAGCCGTCAAGTTTCAGGTAGTCAACGGCAAGGTTTTTTAGATAACCGAAGGAACTCAAGCCAACTCCAAAATCATCCAGCGCAAACCGGCATCCCATTTCACGTAGTGTAGTTATTAATTTTGATGCATTGCACAGGTTTGCGATAACAGCCGTCTCGGTAATTTCAAAGACCAGTAATTCCGGCTGTACCCCGCTATTATTTATTTCGCCGATCAAAAAATCCATAAACCGGATATCGGATATTGATTGTCCTGAAAGATTGATGCAGCAGGAGCTGACATGTTCTGCAACCTTTTTCTTGTCCAGCGTCAGCATCTTGAAGGTATTCGTTACAACCCATTGATCGATTGCAGGCATCAACTGGTATCGCTCGGCAGCAGGAATAAATGATCCAGGGCCAACTATTTTGTTGTTTTCATCGAGCATGCGAAGCAGAACTTCCCCGTGTGTCAGGTTTTTCTCGTCTGCAGCACGGTTAAGTCTTGCGATCGGCTGAAAGAACAGCCTGAAACGATTCTGTTCAAGGACATCCTGTATGCGCTGCACCCATTGCATCTGGCCATGACGCTCGCTGACAGCCTCGTCATCAGGTTGATAGACATGCACACGGTTTCGGCCCTGTTCTTTGGCTATGTAGCAGGCAGAATCAGCAGCACTTAACAAGTCGGTGAGTGTGCCGCTGTCCTGGGTAATCTGGACCAACCCGATGCTGGCGCCAATTCTGAATGACCTGTTATCCCAGACAAACCTGAAGTCCTCGACGACTTTTCTGATTGCCTCGGCTGGTTCGTGTGCATTCTCCAGCGAACAGCCTTCCAGGAGTATGCCGAATTCATCACCACCCAGCCTTGCGAGGGTATCCGCCTCGCGCAATTCTATGCGCAGCTTGATGGTTAATTGCTTGAGCAGTTCATCACCGGCAAAGTGGCCGCTGGTATCATTGACGACCTTGAAGTTATCCAGATCCAGGTAGCAAATAGCATGTCGTACGTCTTCGGTACGTGCGTTTTCAATCGCCTGTGTAACCCGATTTTCGAATTCGCGTCGATTCAGAAGCCCGGTCAGGGAATCATGGGTTGCCTGGTATGACATCTTCTTGGCAAGTCCACGCAGTACTGTCACATCATGGAAAACCAGCACGACACCGGAAATATCCGCTTTCGAATCACGAATGGGGGAGGCGTTCACTTCGACTGACAGTTTCTGGTTTCTGTAGCGGTGGAGCAGTAACAGGTGTCCTGCAAGCATGGTGCTTTTACCCTGCTCAAGGCAGAGTGCAGCGGGATCCGGCGGTGATTCAAGGGATTTTTCCTCAACAAGCCTGAATACCTCGGACATTGGTTTGCTGCGGGCGTCCTGCAGTTTCCAGCCGGTCGACTGCTCGGCAACAGTATTCATATACTCGATGTTGCCCTGCAGGTCGGTGGTGATCACGCCGTCACCAATTGATCCGAGTGTGACCTGGGCGCGCTCTTTCTCCTGGTGCAGTGCTTCTTTCGCCTGCTTCAGGGCGGTGATATCGCGAATGGTACCTTCTATGCCGATGGGGTCACCGTTTTCGTCATAGTTGTAGTGTGAGTTTTCCGATATCCATATATGTGTGCCGTCCTTGTGTTGCAGGCATGTCTCAAAGTGCTGCAAGCGACCGTAATTGACATCCAGAGAATGTTTCAGGTCGTCATGCTCGGTGATGCATACGTAAAAGTCCTTGATATTGTTATCAAGCAATTCATGCGGTTCATAGCCCAGTAACTGTTTTATAGAAGGTGTGGTCCACTGGATGCGACCATTGATGTCAGTTTGGTAAATGATATCCTGCATGCTGTCAAAGATGGCAGTCATGCGTTGCTCGGATTTGCGTGTTCGCTCTTCAGCCTGTTGCCTTACCTGCATTTGTTCCTGAAGCTTTAGATTCATTTCCTCCGCATGCTTCCTGGACTTTTCCGCAGATTCACGTGTGACAACAAGCTTCTTGATGAGGTCGGTGTTGTGTGAGCCAAGACTGAAAGATTTAGCGAGAATATTGCGCATGCTGCGCGACGAAAACAGCATGACCACTGAAAAGATTATTGCAACTGCCCCGATTGCCAGTGACAGCGTAGTGCCTTGATAGAAAAACCAGGCGGTTGAGGGTAATAATGTCGGTAGCACGAAGGCGCTGATGGTTTTGGGTGAAGATTGCATGGAAACGAAAGCAGTCAGGGACATTGCTGCGAGTACGACAAAAACGAATATCTGTTGTATCAGATCACCGTGTATCGAAGCGATAATACCCAGACTTCCCCAGCACATCCCCGAGACTGCGGCACCGGTGATGTAGTGCTGTCCCCAAACGTTAATTCTGTCGCCAGTATTGTCGGTTGAATTACCCGATATGAACAGTATGCGCATGCAAACGCTGATAATAACGGCGGTAGCCCAGCCAATGAGGAGCGAGTGCGGCATGCTGTTCCAGAACACTGTTATAACGATGACGGAAAACAGCATGCTGATGATTAATTCTATCTGTACCTGCTGGTACAGCATTCGGACCTGGTCGGCACGGAACTGCCAACGATTGATGCTGCGGTGTTCGCTGGTAGAGGGACCGGTAGCGGCTGACGACATTTGTCGTTCGGTTAGCTGTCCAGGAGAGCCCCCCTTCTCGTAATCCTCATACATCGTATTGCTCGCCCATCCTTTTATGCCTGAACAGCTATGAATGTTAATAAGCAAGATGACGTACTCCGCTGAAAGCGGTCATCTCTCAGACACAATCGGGCGAAGGGGTGCAAACTTTAACGGGATTCAGTCTGAATCAATAAGTAATTCAGTGTTTTACGGGGCCATAGCAACCCGTTATCAAGACAATTCTAGTGAAAACATGTGGTTATGAATAATGGTTCGGTTACGGTGTAACGATGTGCTGCGGGTGGACCAATACAGCGGTGACTATTGATTGTCATGGCATGATTAAAGTGATGATTTGATTTCCGTTAGTCTTCAATTGGCTGGGACAGGTGAACAAGGTAGTATTAAATTGTTCAGCGGCCATGCATAGAGCGGTTCTTCATGAGGCTATCAGGACAAGAATTGAACTATTGAGAATAATATTATGAATTCCAGAACGACAAGAATCATTCACACAAACCTTTCTCTGCCCTGCCTGCTGCTGACCGCGCTACTCCTCCCGTCACTGTCAGCTGCTGCCTTTTATGTTCGCGTGCAAACGGATCTGGGTTCATTTGATATAGAGTTGTTCGACACGGTGGCACCACTGACAGTGGCCAACTTTATGAACTACGTTAATGACGGTGACTATGACGGCACATTCATTCATCGTAGTGCACCTGATTTTGTTCTGCAGATGGGTGGTTATATATTTGAACCCGATCAGGGTGATTTTTTTGGGGATGGTACCAGCCAAATACCAACTGATCCTCCGGTTATTAATGAATTCTGGATGTCAAATATTCGTGGCACTATAGCAATGGCCAAGTCTCCAGGTGATCCGAATAGTGCTACCAGTGAATTCTTTATTAATCTTGCAGACAATTCGGAAAATCTGGATAACCAGAATGGTGGGTTCACGGTATTCGCACAAGTAATCGATGGGATGGACGTGATTGATTCTATCGTTGGGGAACAGCGTTGCAGTAGTTATTTCATTTTTAATACAGGTAAGTGTAATGGACTTATCTCATTCGATGATTCTCCTTTATTAAATATGCTCGTTAACGATCCTTTATTCCCAACGGATTTTCTTAATGATGTGGCACCAGAGAATCTCGTAAAAATAATTTCTATTGGTGTAGATATTGATGGTGACAGTGTAATTGACCGGGTTGAAGATGCTGGGCCAAATAAAGGCGATGGTAATGGTGATGGGATCCCGGATAAACAACAAGCCAATGTTTCCTCTCTGGTAGATGTGGTTAATGGTGGATATGTCACGGTAGAGACTGAACCTAACTTGCTACTCAAGAATCTCAGCATTACAGACGGTTCATATATTCTCTTGCAATCAGACTCAAACAAAGATTTAAGCGGATTAAATTTTACTCAGGGCTTTTTGGGTTTTGAAGTAAAGAATGTGGTCCCGGGTGGTGATGTAATGATAAAAATTCACCTCGCAGAAGGTGAACGCCCAATCAAGTATTTTAAATTTGGGCCAACACCGGACAATCCTGTTGATCACCTGTATGAGTTTGGTTTCGATGGTGAGACAGGTGCTGAATTCAGTGGCAATGTAGTGATCTTGCATTTCGTCGATGGGAAAAGAGGTGACTCGGACCTGACAGCCAATGGAGTTATTGTAGACCCTGGCACACCTGCGATCAGGGCAGGTAATACGGGAGGCAATGGTGGTGGCGGAGGATGTAGCATGGCTGAGCATCACTCTGGTTCGGAGAGATCCGGAGACTGGTTGCTGCTTGCACTCTGTGTTCTTGTGTTGGGGCTGTACCGCAAGGCATATCGATGAAGAAGAGGTGTGCCCACCAGGACTTTAATCCGGGTCAGGTGATTGCGGGTCTTTCGCAAGCATATGCCCGATATAATTCTACACTTCTCCACGCAAAGTTAATCAGTAACCCGATTTTTTTAAAGTGTGCAGAACCCAATTAGCCGGCGTGTCATGGTATTCGCCGGGCTAGCAAAAGTATTAAGAATGGCAGGAAAGACCCGGGTGCTAACTACCTTCTCATACACTGAGTGGCGGACTTATTTCCCGAGGGTATTGTATTCGCCCACACCCGAGTCCTAGTAAAGATAATTCACAGTATTGCTGCAGTATATTGTCCGTAGGTACAAGCGGGCTGACTTGTACTTTCGAACAATAGTACTCCTTGCCAGAATTGGACATGATTGTAACGGTACAATTTTCCGGGAGACATCATGGAAATATTCAGTAGCTTGGCGCTGGTATGCGCTTCAGTTGTAATGGTGGCTGCAGCTGGCGGCCTGGTCTGGTTCTGGATGAGGTTTTCGCGAGTATTTCGAAATTATTTTCGGTGAAGCAGACTGTCCAGGCAGACTGTCCAGCGCCGGGGTACATCCTTGAGCTTCTATTACTGGTAACGGACAGGCAAAGACAAAAGATATACGTTCTGGCCAGGTTTAATAAAAAAACAGTTATTTCTGAAAAACGAATGACCGGAACAGGGGTTGCGGATTGCAGCAGAACCGGACGTTCTTATCATGCTTCATCAGTCTCCCCATTACATTGAGAACATGGTATGGCTGCAATAATCTGCTGGGTCAAGCGAACGAGCTAATCAGGCTCCTATGGAGATTGTCGCGTTGATGTCCATCAATGGGACAGCTTCAGGCTTTTAAGTATCGAGATAAAATATACACTCCCGGGCATGATTGGCTGTCTTGACTATTGTCTTGCGGTTACCCACCAAAGGGCCATTAGCATTAGAAAGCGCCGAAAAATGAATAGCGGAAGAAGCATCAAAAGAGAGTGTCTTTATCTTTCAATCAGTCAGTTCTGAATATTCCTTATGTATCCCTCCGGATTCGATCCATCAACAAGAACATGTTCGAATACCGGAGGGCTCTCATCACCATAATATTGAATATGGTTTTTCCAGTCACTCAACTTTGCCAGGTCACGTGCATCACCCCGGTGAGCGAGTCTGTGCCTGCGGATCTCAGGTGCACACTGTACATAGTGAACCTCTATTGAACTGCCAAGGCGCATGCAAAGTGTCGACGGCCAGTCCGGATCTTTGATCTCCTTTGTGAAGGGGCCGACAATGACCGCATCCAGAAAAGGCAGGTTTTCCCTGGCTATATCGAAGAGTGTTTCGTAAATTGGTTCACGAAAGTTTCTCTTGAAGTACCCGGAGTCGCGATCATCCTGGCTACGTCCGGATTGAACAAGTGCAACTCGAACCAGCCTCTCGGTCACCGTGTCAATGTCCAGCAGGGCCGCATGCCTGGCAGCAGCGAGTTGTCTGGCATACGTCGATTTACCCGAGCCTGGACTGCCGCAAACTATATAGGAGGTGTGCATTCTGTGTCTCAAGGCCTGTACAGGCAGTATCAGAAAGAAGTGTGCAGCATGATATATTGTTTAGACTTGTCGCAATATAACAGTCACGCACTGAAATCGGCCCATTTACATGGGCGGATAAAGGGTCTTTGCAAGCTATAGACTATGTAATGTTTTACCGTTTATGCCCTGTGCGTACTGGCAGCGATCCGTGACAAGGTGATAAACACAAGGATAAAGGATATTTGCCATGAAACGAACAACAATGATCGGCGCAGCGACACTGCTCGGCACTGTCATGTGCAGTAATGTTGCTGCAGAGATGGAGGCGGTAAGTGGTGCGTTGCTGAAAAAAATATGTATTTCTTATCTCGATACGCCAGCAAACACATCTGACGGTATGTGTATCGGGTATGTGGTAGGCGTAATGAGTGTTGTGAAAAATATGAAATATTTTTGCTTCCCGTATAAATCCACACACTCGCAAGCAACCCTTGTTGTAAAGAAATACTTGTCCGGACATCCCGAGAAACTGCATTTAGATGCTGACGGACTGGTGCTCGAGGCACTGATAGAAGCCTTTCCCTGCCCTGAATCGCCCATGGACTGATCCAATCATGCAGGCAAGATGTCCTCTTGATATTCTGGGACACAGATCGCCGAGGCACAGCGACTCGCCAGTGAATGGATAGGGAAGCATCGAGGGCAGGCAGGGCAAGCGAGGACACACATGGCCACCCGTTAGAGTGGCGTTGTTATCAATCACACTTCTTTCCGGCACATCACTCGCAAAGAAGCCGGACGCTACAAGGCAAATACCGCAAGCAGGGCAAGTAGAGCCCCGCTCGTGTGCAACACAGCGCTATAGCTGACTGAAGTGCTGCTCTTCTTCCGGGTTGAGTACTGATTCAACGATCGTCGGCTGACGCTCCCGGGGAATGAGCGCTGCTGCGGCCGTTTCTTCAACGACCGGGGCAATCACCATGCCGAACTCGCCATTAACGGACAGCACCTGGATACACCGCCAGCTAACGGGGCATGCTTCACCGAAGAGTGTCAGCCCGGGAGGTGCCTCCGGGGCCAGTACCAGTAACTCTGTTGGCGGGTGGTAATCCTGCAGGAACAATGCCGCCATTTCACCGCCCAGTTGATCTAACCTGACGAGACCGGTGAGCAATGCCCGCTGCGCATCGACTGCATCGAAACTGAGCAACACCGGGCCATTATGCGTATCTGATGTCGCAAGGCAGCAGCCATCTATTTGCGGCATATTTTCGATGAGCCTGGCCCCTTCTCCAAGCAATGCACCCAGATTGTCGACCACCAGGCTGCGCAGGTCAGATGAGTCGATTTCCGTGACGGCATGAATTTGTAATGTCATGTGTGAGTATCCTCCAGATGATTATCTATTGAATGAGCACCCCAAAGCCGGTAAACCTCTGTGGCCAGACGTGCCAGATCTGCACTGAAATCCGGCCCGGGAGCCGACAAATGCCCCAGTTCATGAAGTCGGATGCCAAGAAACCGCATGGCACCGGATGTCAGTCGCTGCTGGCAGTGGCGCGCGAACTCAACGTCGTCTGCACCGCTGAACAGCACCCCAAAGCGACGTGACGGCGCAGCGGAAAGCTGTTTGATACCGGCATATGCCAAGCGCACACCCTCGATATTCGCTGTCGCAAAGACCAGAATGAAACCCCGGTCGGCATTCGTTGCTCTACGCCCGGCCGGGATGGCCTCCAGTTGCCAGTCGGGGTGCTCCGCAGCGGCAGACGTTTGTATATTGAGCTGCCGGGTCAAGGCATCCACCAGGTAGTGTGGTTGCAAGGCATTGGCGGGATGCCCTGCCGCGACTGCCATGTGCACCGGCAGGGTATGGATGATCCTTTGCTTCCCGGTGTCGCGAACTGCCGGGCGTTCATCGATAAAGTGATGCTGGATACTGGCCAGACGCCCGGTATGCATCCGGGCTGGCCGCCAAGCTGGATTGTGCATGACTCCCCCCGTCAAACGTTTAATAGCGAATTGTATTCCCCCATATCATTGGGTGCCGCATTCGGATTCGCCGGGTCCTGTTGCCAGACACCGTCGATGATCAGACGATATTCATATCCCCCGGGCCTCACCCGCAGTTTCTTCTGCACGGCACCATCCTGAATTTCGGTTTCCACGTTCTTGTCAGGAACCCAGTTATTGAATTCTCCGGCAATCTGCACCCGTTTAAATTTCGTATTGTCGAAGCGGAACACCACTTCTTTCAGGTTGTCGCTTTCGGTAATCATGGTGGCGGCAGCAGGATTATCAGCTTGTGTTTCGATGGCGTGTGCCTTTTCACTGCGCACGTGCTGCAGCATGCTACCGAGCAGCTCCTCCGCCAGGTTCCGGAAATCACCGGTTACCGGGGCACGTGGTGCATGATCGGTCAATGGAGCCCCGTGACAGGCCGCTTCACGCACGCGTACAGAATTGCGTATCCGGGTAGCACACAGATCGATCGGGAGTGACTCCAGCATCTCGAACATGTTGCGAGCGATGCGCGTGCGGACGTCGAACATGTTGGCAAGCAGGGTAACGGATGGCTGCATGTCATACTGGCTGGCAAGCAGGTAGATGGTCTCCCGCAAGCGCTCGATACCATCCAGTGAATAGAGGCTGGGCTCCACCGGTATCACGACACGGTCTGCGGCCCGCAATGCATTCACCGACAGCAGACCCAGCGCCGGCGGGCAATCGAGGACTACACAGTCATAACGCCCCCCGAGCATCGCCAGATGCCGTGCCAACTGACGATCCCTGTCCGCTTGATCGGCAAGCAAATGCTCGGCTGCAGCCAGTGAAATATTACCCGGGATGAGGTCCACGCCCCGGGTGACGCCCGACTGGATGACCTCGTCCAGGCGACACTCGCCTTTCAGTAGCTCATAGAGACCCGCCAGTTCGGCACCCGCCACCCCGAGTCCCAGCGATGCATGCCCCTGGGGGTCCATATCGATGAGTAATACGCGTGCATTCTGCTGCCCCAGTGCAGCGGAAAGATTGATGGCCGTGGTGGTTTTTCCACAGCCTCCCTTCTGGTTGACAATTGCAATGACATGCATGCTGGCTTCCTCCATCGTGGCCTGTTTACAAACCACGCTTTATACGGGTATCCGGATACCGGTAGCCCGCCACTGGTATCGCTTGGCCCTGATTATTGACAACGGCTATCCCTGGCTTAAACGATTTATTTTTTCCAAATTCGGGGCGGAGGGCTCCCTGAAAAGCTCCCGCTGACGAGGCACTGAGTGATTGCTTAACAACTGCCGGGCCTCGCGTTCAAAATCGGCTACCTGGAGTATCCATTCCTGACCTGTCAGGGCATCAAAGGCGGCACCACTGCGCAATACCAGCACCACATCGCCGGTGGCCACCAGTGAGAGTTCCTGAAGCGGGGTGTCGGTGTTTGGCAGAAAGCGACTTAATGACTGCAGGCATTGCCGGATGCGTTGTACGGAAACACCCGCGGCGATCAGCCGGCTTGCGGTTTTCAATGAGATGAGGTCAATAAAACTGTAGCGGGCATGTCCGCCAGGTGTGTGTTGCGCCGGGGAGAGCAGCCCGGTCTTGCGCCAGTATCCCAGCTGTCGCGCACTCAGACCGGTGAGCCTGCAGACCTGGCTTGTGGAAAACCCCTGATCCAATAGAAAAAATCCTCGTTGAGGTCAACTGAATTTCGGCCATTATGCTTGAGCGGCCACATTTGTCAAGAAATGCAACAATAATTCCTGCTTTTGTCGGCTTTTTATGTTTGAGGGTTGGTATAACCATGCCATCACCCGAGTGCTGGAACAGAGCTCCCGAGCAACGCTGTAAAGGCGCGGCTGTGGCAACAAAGCGCCTTGTACCGCCAGTTCGAAGACAGGTATTGGTATCTCTCACCGTATTCCGTAAAATGACCCCAAATTGAAGGTGGATCACAATATATTGTGATAATCAGCCATCCGGGGCACTACATGAAGATATCCGAATTGGAACTCCCGCAGCACCTGTATTCAGAGACAGCAAGCCCTGGTGCTGTGACGGCCGAGTTAATAGCACCCGAGAAGCTGGTCTCCTGGGCGGAGCAGGGACGTGGTGACGCTATATTCAGACTGTGTCATACAGTCTATGAACGGAAGTTAGCAAACATCAACGCGTGGGAAAGAGACCGGATACAGCAACTGGAGGATGAATTGATGTCAGCCGGAAATGACGAGGCCATGTCCGGGAGCAAGTACGTAAACGTAAAACACTATCACACGACCCGTGAGGACGTCGCGAGGGAAGCGGAGCTGAAACGTGCCAACGTCAAGGAAGTTATGGTCAAACACCAGGCCGCGATTCAGGAACTGGTACAAGAGGCCCGGGAGTTCATCTCGGCCATTGCTGCGCAACAGGATGAGGGCAATATGCTCACCTATTTGCTTGTTACCATCGTCGTTGTCGCTGCAGGTTACATGTTCTTCTACTGATAACAGCAGGTTGAATGTTAGCCACGTTCTACTTGCTTGCTCTTCACATTCTATCCGACCTGCGATAATCCAGGTCACCCCTCTTTACGCGTTGTTAATCGGATTTCCCGGTATAAAGCTGCCCTTGTGTTTTATAGTCCGGTGAATACTTCACATAGAGCCTGTATTTCCACCAATTATTGAACAGCCAAAGAATGATGCCAGCAACACCTGCTGCCAGCAAAGCCATCAATGCGGCCTCATTGCCATATTTTAATGCGAGAAAAATAATGGTTAGACCGGAAACCATCCAGCCAGCATAAAAGATGCTGGTAACCACATCCTTGCGCTCACTATCTACCACAGCATAAAGAACCGTTTCATGAAGGCGTCTTTTATCTGTGTTGTCTTTCTCCCTCTGCATGACTGAAACTGTATATCAGTCATGACAAGATGACCTGTCAAAGTACGCCGTTTCATTATCCTGATCCGCCGTGGTGCGATCGTAAAGTGATCTGGCTTCCCTTCCTGCCATGCCGATCAATTACAGTAAGCTGGAATTATGAGCGAGAGGGTTGGTGGGTGGGGTTAAAACCCTATCGCCAAGAGCAGCAGAAAAACAGGGAAAGGAAAGTAAGCACACTCTGTTTTTACATCGTAAGCTTGAAATGCCGTAGCAGACTGATTACGCATTTAACTAAAAGGACTTGGTTTGTGATAAAAATATGAATGATGTGGGCAGTCCCGGGATAGGGTTGGGATACAGTGATAATATGCCAATTGTTTTTTCAGTAGCCAGCTAATCGTGGAGACTGACGAACGGCTGCTTAATGCACCATCCGGTATACTATTCTTCAACCAGAACTGATGAGAGCCCCGAGCATGCGAATTCTCACCCTGATCGTTCAACTCGCCCTGACGGCATTCCTTGTCTCTTGTGATCAACGGCACGCCGCTCCAGATGTCGATCCCAAGCTGGGACTTGAATGCTTCGAGCTCCACCGTCTTCCGCCGGGAACCCAGTATGAAGGCATTGAGAAACTTGCTGAGAATGTGCTGACAATAAGGATCATGAACGGAGTGGAAGTGGTGACACTGGATTGCGGACTGAACCCGGATGGGACGCTACAGAATACCGGGAAATAATTTCCATGAGTTGCACCAATACAGAGGCCTTTTCCCCGCCGGAATAGGCGATTGATGATGCTTTCCGCGTGGATAAAGATACCCTACACGATATTTGTCTGTGTTCTTGTGCCTGTTTACTGGGTGGAGCGGGGACCAGCGAATTTTCTCTGGTTATCAGACGTTGCACTTTTGGCTATCGTACCGGCCCTCTGGATGGAAAACCGTTTTCTGACCAGCATGATGGCAGTTGGCGTATTGCTGCCGGAGTTCGCCTGGAACCTGGACTTTTTTCTCCGTTTGATTTCAGGCTTCGATGTAATTGGCCTCAATGCCACTGGTTACATGTTTGAATCCCGTTACACGCCACTGTTCAAATTCTTTTCATTGTTTCACGTTATGCTCCCTCTACTGTTGCTCTGGATGATCCATCGGCTGGGCTACGACACGCGGGCCGTATATGCGCAGACACTATTGATCTGGATCCTGCTTCCGTTCTGTTATCTGGCGACCGATCCAGAAAGGAACCTCAACTGGGTATTTGGTATAGGTAACCCACCTCAAACATGGGTGTCAGGACCCTTGTACCTGGTGCTGCTGATGTGTGCTTATCCGTTATTGATATTCATTCCTGCGCATTACATACTCAAGGCAGTTTTCAACAGACGCTGAGCGTCATTCAATTCCAGTCCTTACAGCAAGCGAATGATATGCTGATAGCACAAAGCCACCGGGCTATGTGAGATTGATGGCAATAAATGTCCGAGAAAGTATTCCACCAAATGTTGTGAATCCCATGGCCAGTCATCCGCATCGAGGCTAATAATGCCACCGCTATGGGTCCACCAAGGGACTATGGCTCCCGGCCTCGACGACACAACGCCATGTATTTTTTGGGAAGTGGTGGTCACACCAGGACTCGAACCTGGGACCGAGTGGAACTAACCTGGTGTTGAATCGACTCCCTTCTGACCATGCAGAAAGGTACCCAGTGGTTTATCGGACTTTTCGATATGAACTACAGCCCAGCCCTTGAGCTCGAGCACGACGGCGAAAGAGAGCAGAAGCTCACCATGTTTATAACGCTCGGTCAGGTCCAGCAGATGCTGTATGAGCCTGTGGTGCTCTAATTTGTGTGCCTCGTAACCCGGATAGTTGTACTGCGACATCAACTGCTCTTCATAGGAAAAGTGGGTCTGTGTGTGCTCTAAAAGCTGCGACAGGATTCCATCCAGGGTTGTTTTGTCTGCCCCTTGCAGCATGGTTTCATGGAGCAGGTTTATCAACCCAATCAATGTCTCGTGCTGGGAATCAATTTCCGGAATATCCAGCTTTAGGTTATCTTCCAGTTTGACAAGTACCATGATGAACTTCACCTCTGCTAGCAGTGCATGGGTGAGTATAACAAACAGCACTCCACCTCCGATATCGATCCCGTGCCGGGGCTTGAATGCTTTGAGATCGACCGCTTTCCGCAGGGAATTCGGTATGAAGGCATCGAGAAGCTCGCTGAGAACGGGATCACGATAAAGGTCATGAATGGGGTGGAGATGGTAACGCTGGATGGCGGACTGAAACCCGACAGGACACTGCGGAGTACCGCAAAAGGATCAACGCAAGATGTTGAGGATTGATCAGCCCACATTATCCCTGGTTCCGGTAACACGTGAGGTTGATCAGGACTCCTTGCTTTTCAGGATAGAGTGAACAGTCTCTTGCGCGTTTTCCAGTTGCCGGACACGCTTCCATAATTTGTCGGGAGCATTGTCATAGATGGAGAGTAGCTCACTCCCGGCTACCCAGAATAATTCACGTCTTTTCCTGAATCGACCGTTGGTGCTGGCCGCCCATTCCCGGTTCAGTTCCTCGATATCCCGATACGGAAATTCTATAAAAAATGTTTTCCACAGCTTTGGGTTATTTGGGTTTCCAGGTGCCCGTTTACACCACCAATGTGGATGAACAGACAGGGTCTCATCAAACAGCTTCTCAACTATTGGAATCTGATGTTTGACTCTTTCAACAGTCCGGTACGCCACCTGTAAATCATCGGCAAAATACATTGTTTCAGTTTCTTCGACAAACTCACGTATGGCTGTATCCTGGAAGTCTTCACCTGCACCCAGTCCGCCGCCAAAGTCGATAAGGTGGCCTGCTTTCCTCCCGCTAAATGTAGTTTGAAACAAAAAGAAGACCTTGCCGTTGGTTACAGTAAAGGGTAGTACACCAGCGCCCATCTCTTTTTACCTCCACGCATTATTTATAACATGTAGTTTAGTCTGTTCTGTGCGATAGTTTTGGAAAGTCACTTTTTCCCGATGCCAGGTTGTGATGGTAGGTCAAATTAACCCCGGGCAGCAGGGCGGCCAACTTGGCAATGAAGTCCACGGTCTCGATAATTACATGGATGGTATCATCCCGATACGGTGTTTTCAGCTCAATCAAAAACCTTCCCATGGCTCGTTAGCGATACCCGCCCGACCTGCACTCCCACTATAGGGTTCTTCAATCCCGTGCAGCGTTTGCAGCGTGTATACTTTGCGCCCTCGCTGAGGGAAAACCGCAATGCGGTTAGCTCAGTTGGTTAGAACATTTGCTTGACATGCAAAAGGTCACAGGTTCGAATCCTGTATCGCACATTTGATGTAACTAAAAATTCAGGAGGAGACATGACAGAGTCTTCAGAAGCAAGATATAGCTCTTTCGAAGACATTATGAATGACGGCGAGATATCCGAGATAATGGTAAACGGACCTCATCAAATCT
>JBATFE010000467.1:0-4063 GCA_049664445.1 Gammaproteobacteria bacterium | reverse complement strand
CACGCCGGTGACGCGGCTTGAATTCCTGCTCGGCAAGCAACTCCCCTATGTGGTGATCGCGATGCTCAGCTTCGTCAGCCTGGTGCTGCTGGCCCTGTTGCTGTTCGAGGTCCCCGTCAAGGGCAGTCTCCCCGCCCTGGCAGCCGGTGCGTTGCTGTTCGTGATTGCCAGCACCGGTTTCGGCCTGCTGGTGTCGACCTTCGTCAAGACCCAGATCGCCGCTATCTTTGCCGCCGCGATCCTGTCGATTATGCCCACGATCAATTTCTCCGGCTTCCTGTCGCCGGTTTCCTCCCTCACGGGTGGCGGCAGAATCGCGGGCTACGGTTATCCCAGCAGTTACTTCCAGCACATCAGTGTCGGTACGTTTACCAAGGCACTGGGTTTTGGTGATCTGCTGATTAATTATGTCGTTCTGGCCGGATTTATTGTCGTATTCCTGCTGCTCAGTCTGGTCCTGCTCAAGGCCCAGGAGCGCTGACGGTGTGGCACCACCTGCAGAATATCTATCGGCTGGGGGTGAAGGAAATATTCAGCCTGCGCCGTGACGTGGTGATGGTCGTGCTGATCATTTTTACCTTTACCTACGCCGTCTATACACCGGCCAGGCATGCCCTGACGGAATTGCGAAACGCCTCGGTAGCCGTTGTCGATGAGGATCATTCGCAGTTGTCACAGCGCATCCGGGATGCGTTGCTTGAGCCCTACTTCAAGCCACCGGTGCTGCTCGCCATAGATGGCATCGATGCCGCAATGGACTCCGGCCGGTATACCTTTGTTATCGATATCCCCCCTGATTTCGAGGCAGACCTGCTGGCTGGACGCCAACCCGCCGTGCAGGTCAACATCGATGCAACAGCGATGACACAGGCGGGTCACGGCGCCACCTATATCCGGCGCATCATCGCACAGGAGGTTGAAGACAGCCTGCACAGCGGTGAAACGCTGCAGCGATTGCCGGTTGCACAGATTGTCCGGGTGAAATTCAATCCCAATGTCCAGTCGAAGTGGTTTCTGGGCGTAATGCAACTGGTCAACATGATTACCTTGCTCGCTATCATGCTCAGTGGTGCCGCACTGATTCGGGAGCGCGAGCACGGCACCATCGAGCATTTGCTCGTGATGCCATTAACACCGGCAGAGATCATGATTGCCAAGGTGTGGGCCAATGGCCTGGTCATCGTCATTGCCGCTACCCTGTCACTGAAGCTGGTGATCCAGGGCCTGCTGGATGTCCCCATTGCCGGTTCCATCCCCCTGTTTGTAGCGGGGATGGTCATTTACCTGTTCTCGGTCACCGCGCTGGGTATCTTCCTTGCCACCCTGGTCCGCTCCATGCCGCAATTCGGACTGCTGGCATTCCCCGTATTCATGGTCATGAACCTGCTGTCCGGCAGCACCACGCCACTGGACAGCATGCCGGAGGCATTGCAATACGCGATGCAACTTTCGCCGTCGACACACTTTGTGAGTTTCGCACAGGCAATCCTCTACCGGGGTGCCGGCTTCGAGGTGGTTTGGCGGGATTTCACCGTTATTTTTCTGAGCGGTGCGGTATTTTTCAGTGCGGCGCTGTTGCGCTTTCGCAAGACAATAAGCGCGGTGCGGTGACCATTCTACCTTGACACGGTGGACTCAGACCGGTTTCCGGCATAGCCGCTCAGTTCCAGGTAACCCCTGCCAGCGTGACTGCCGGATACCTCGACCGCGCCCTCCCAGTAATGCACGCTGTGATCCATCAGCTGATCATCGAGCAATGCCTGCACTTCAAGATCGAGCCCATGACCGGGTACCTGCAGGCGCCAGCGGGTCGGATAGCGCGTTCCGTCTTGCGCCTGCCAGTGACGCAAGGGCGTCAGCCTGACCTGGTCGGGCAGCAGGGTACGTACGCGGCCGTCAGTCTCCACCAGGCTGCCACGGCTGAACGCATGCATCCCGCCCTGCCTGTTGCGCAGCTGGTAGTACATCAGATCGCGGCCATCATCCAGATGCAGGGCAAACCAGTCCCATCCGGCCTGGTCGCTGTCAAGCGCGGAGCTTGACCACTCGCGATCCATCCAGCTATCCCCCTGCACCGTGTAAAGCGTTTCGCCGATGCGCAACTCGCCGCGTGTCGGCAGACGCGTGAAGGAATAGTAGTAAGAGGCATTGCCGCGCGTGGCACTCTTGCGCGACAGGCCGCGCTCGCCCTGCAGCACCAGAGGCTTGTTTCCCGACTGCAGTTGCAGCGACACACCGAAATCCTCACCCTGCGCCGTGACCGTCATCGGGAACAACCCGGACTCCGCACGCAACGACCAGGGTCCCAGCCACACTTCAAACGGCTCTATGCGGGCACCTGCAAGTCCCGCCGCCGCGCGTGCCAGGCGTTCGGCCGAGTAATGCCTGGCAGCGCTGACATCGCTGATGGCCATGTGCCCCATGTAGAGCTGCCGGGTTCGCCAGGCCGAATCCTGCAGTGCTTCCCCGGGATGCAGCGCGACGCGAAACAGCGTGAACTGGTAACCGAAACGACGCCCGCCTGCAGTCTGCAGATTGCCCGTCAGGTACCACCATTCGGTGGCGAATTCCGGATGCGCGCCGTGATCCTGCGGAAACCGGAAGGCGCGTGGTTCAACAGCGCGTGCAAAACCGGGATCGGGTTTCGACCCCATCACCTGGTCCACGCGCAGCGCCGGCGCGTTCGCCGGCGGCCCGGTTTCACACGCCGATAGCAGCAGTGCCAGCAACAGCAACAGCCCACGCACGGTCAGTCTTCCCTCAGTTGCGGTGCCGGATCGCGGTTTGCGGAGCGCCACGCAGGGTAGAGGGCGGCAAGTCCGGCGGCCAGCAGACCGACCAGCAAGGTCTGTAGCAGCAGACCACTATCGACACTGAACGGCATGGTCCAGCCGAACGCACGCCGTTGCACCGACTGGATCAGTACCCATGCCATGAGCACGCCGGTCGGAATCGCCACACACGCGGCCAGCAGTCCCATCAGCAACGATTCGCCGCTGATGAGCCCGGCGACCTGGCCGCGTGTCAGGCCCAGCGCACGCAGCACGGCGTACTCCTTGCCACGTTCAAGTTGCAGTGCCATCAAGGCGCTCAACACACCGATAAAGGCGACAACCAGGGACACTGCGCGCAATACCTCGGTGACGCGGAAGGTGCGGTCGAAGATGGCCATGGATTCGTTCAGTATGGCCGCTGCGGGCGTCAGCACAATTGCGTGGCGCGCGGCAAGCTCACTCACCTCGCGACGCAGCGCGTCCACATCGGCATCACGTGCGAACAGCGCCAGTGTGTTCACCGGCTGGTCGGGCCAGTGCTGCCGGTAGACGGCCTCGTCGAGAAAAATGCGGCCGTGCTCGCTGGCATAGTCGCGGAACACCGCGGCCACCTCGACGCGCACGGGTCCTCCGGGTGCAGGCAGTTCCAGGCTTGCGCCCGGCGCCAGGCCGAGGTGATAAGCCAGCGGTTCGGAGATCAGCGCCGCGCCTCTGTCAAAAGCCTGCCACGTCGATGCTGTGCCACTGAGCAGGGCAAAACCGCGACGTGATGGCGCGGCCAGGTGTGCACCGATGAGTTCTACCCGCCGACCGGCCAGCGGCAGCGTGCGCTCGCGGTAACGACTGAGTGCCGCTACTGTTTCCAGTCGGGAGACTTCCTGCAGCACGGCATCCGGCAGACGCGCGCCCTCAGCAAAACCTTCGGCCGCCACGTAGAGGTCTGCGCGTAACAGGTCGCTCAGCCAGCTGTTGACCGAACCCCGCATGCTTTCCACCATGACACCGACACCGACGCTGGCCGATAACGCCACCATCAGCGCAGCCACCGCTATACCGAGCCGCGACAGGTGCCTGTCCAGGTCGCGCACGCCCATACGCCAGATGCCAGGCAAGGCCATGCGCACCAGTACACGGTGTAGCGCGCGGATCATCAGCGGTGTCATCATGGCCGCGCCCAGTACCAGCGAGAACAGTCCGGCAAAGCTCATGATCACGCCGCCCGGCAATACCAGGGCCAGCAGCAGGCCTGCCAGCAACAACACCAGCCCGAGCAGTGCCCACAGGGGAAC
>JBATFE010000466.1:0-4018 GCA_049664445.1 Gammaproteobacteria bacterium | reverse complement strand
ACCCATCTTCTGGCATCTACCACGTTAGCGGATACGGCCTTGATCTGGACACGCGACCAGCGTTTACAGAAGATCGCCAGGAAGCTGAAGCTGGCTTTTGACGGATGACGCAGGGTTCCCGGTTGATCCGGCCCGCCGGCGGCCCAAGCGACGATGAGTGGTGCATAGTGTTCCAGCGTCGGGTGTGCGCGCTGGAAGTTGTGAGGGAATTGTTCCGCAGTGATCAGCCATTCGAAATGATTTTTTTCCACGGCTTCGCGCAGCCATGCTTCGAAGTCAATGGCCCAGTCTTCAGTCCGGTGGTCCCGGTTTAGTGCGTGAAGGTTGTGCACGGAACCGCCCGATCCCACGATTAACACGCCCTCTTGTCGTAATGGGCTGAGGGCTTTGCCCACTTTTACCAGGTCCTGTAATGATGCCGCCGGCAGGAATACCTGCACCACGGGTGATTGACTACCATTAGGTGAATGACATGTTACCGAAGAAACGCCCCCCGACACACCCTGGCGAGATGTTGCTGAAAGAGTTTCTGGAGCCGCTTGGTTTGACCCAGAAGGACTTTGCCGCAGACTCTGGTTGGCGCATGATGGCCTGAAACCCAACGGATTAGTATTAACACTCTCATGGAAGCTGAAGTGGCAGATCGGTTGTATATGGAGATAAATGAATCGAGGGTTTACGCGGCAAGGGCTACTGTCTGAGATGCAGCGGGTCATGATCGACATGCTGCCAAACGGCTATCCTTCAATCGCATCAACTGCTGCCAGACTCGGTGTCAGCGTCCGGACCTTGCAGCGAAGGCTGGCAAAGTTAGGCGTCAAATACGGTGAGTTCGTCGCTCGGGTGCGTTTTGAAAAGGCCTGCCGTGATTTGAAAAATCCTCATATAATCCTGAATACGGTTTCGGTTCGCCTCGGTTACCGGGATCCCGGCAGTTTCAGTCGTGCATTTACACGCTGGGCCGGCATGTCACCTCGACAATACAGAAAACAGGTCATAGTGTCAGCTGGTCAGCATTCAGCAACACGGCATCTGCACCACTCCTGATCGGTAACAAAAAAGGCTCTTCCCCAAATCGAGTGGGTAGATTACCGTTGCGGGGCCGAATTCATTCGGCCAATAAACTTGACCAGATTACTCTTGTGTTCCCAAACTCGCTTCAGCAGATTTGAAATCATTCCTGTATAGAGGGTTTCGTTTACTAGCTGGCCGGCGGGAGCACTGCTTCGAAAGCGGCTAGCTGTTGCCCTGGTCCCCGAAAGCCGGCACGTCAGCAGAGCAGACGCGACTGTCAGGACGAATCCTGTCCAGCGGAGCATTGACGTTCCCGCCGTGCTACGGTACGAATAATCCTCTTCCCCGAGTGAATACCGCTATGTCAGAGTCACAGGCCATCCGGCCACATTGGCGCCAGGCTAGCGGGCTGCCGGCACAGCGCCCGTCCAGGACCCGATGAACCGTCACCCAGACGCCCGCAAGGCCTGCGTACGTGCCCGGCAGGGCGTGGTCCTGGCATGCCTGTTACTGCTATGCCCGGTCATCGCGCAGCCCGATGGGGCCTTGCGCGCACCGGCCGATCCGGAGCTGACCGATCTGGCCACGTGGATCAGGGGCCGGGTGCAATTGAGTGCTGATGAACAGGACTGGCTGGCGACCAGGCCGCGGGTCCACGTGCGGGTAGTGGACTACCCGCCCTTTCACTTTGTCGCCGATGGCATTCCGCAGGGCGCCATGACCCATGACGAACACCTCAGCCTGAGAAACCGCTGGTCGAACATCCGGATCTCGGGCTTCATTTCCAGGGAGCAGATGTTGCTCTATGGATCTGTGGCGACCGCATTGTTTGTCACGCTGCTGTTGGTCGGGGCCCTGGTGATCAACCGGCGCATGGGTCGTGAGATCAAGGCCCGGCGTGATACAGAACGCGATCTGAAAATCAGTCAATCGCGCCTGCGTGAGGCGATGGAGGGCACCGAGACCGGTCTGTGGGAATGGAACCCGCAGACCGGCAAGGTCTATCTCGACCCTGTCTGGTTCACCATGCTGGGCTATGACCCGGATACCATGCCGCATACCCTGGAGACATTCGAGGCACTGGTGCATCCTGACGATCTGGCCGCAGCGCAGGCGACCATAGCGGCACTGAGTACAGAACGGCTAGAGCGGTTCGAGGCGGAATTCCGGATGCGTTGCAGTGACGGCAGTTATCGCTGGATCCAGTCCAGGGGCGGGCTGCTGGAAACAGACCAGGACGGGAAGCCTTGCCGTCTGATCGGTATCCATACGGATGTCACCCGGCAAAAAGATACAGAACAGGCATTGCGTAACAGTGAAAAAGGATTACTCAAGGCCCAGGAAATGGCCCATCTGGGTCATTGGGAATGGGATATTCGCAATGACAGAATTACCTGGTCTGATGAGGTATACCGTATCTATGGAATCGGTCGTGAAACACCGCTGACCTACGAGCGGTTGAAGCAGGCCATCCACCCCGAGGACCGGCAATACCACGATGAGCATACGGCCGGGTGGCTGAAGAACATCGGTGGTGACCCCTTCGAATACAGGGTTATCAGGCCGGATGGGGATACCAGATACATCAATGCAAATGGGGAAGTGACCTGCGATGAATCCGGTGAGCCCGTCAGCTTTTCTGGATTTGTCCAGGATATCACCGAAAGCAAACTCCGGGAGCAGGCGCTTCGGGAGAGCGAACAGCGTTTCCGCCGACTGGTAGAGCAGTCGCCGGTATCAATCCAGATTCATGGACTCGACGGTAAACTGATGCAGTCCAATGCGGCGTATGCCAGGCTTTTCGCCCTCAATGAGGAGACACTGGCGCAGCTCTATGAAAAGTACAGTGTGCTGCAGGATGAGCAAGCTGTGAAGTTAGGGGTCATGCCTTATATAGAGCAAACCTACAGGGGCGAAGATGTTGTTTTCCCACCCTACGAATATGATGGCATCGACACACTGCACACACTGGATATCAGGAATCCCGTGTCGAGAAAATGCTGGGTGCAGACACGCGGTTTCCCGCTGAAAGACGATTTCGGCAGTTTGACAAGCGTGGTCTTCATGAGCGAGGACATTACCGAGCAGAGAGTTGCGGCAGAACAACTGCGCATAAGCGAGCTACGTTTTCGTGCCACCTTCGAGCTGGCAGCCGTCGGTATCGCCCACGTCGCGCTCGATGGGCGATTCCTGCGCATCAATCGGAAATTCTGCGATATTACGGGATACGCGCAGGATGAGATGATGCAACTGACTTTTCAGGATATCACCTATCCCGATGACCTCGATGCAGATCTTGCGTATGTTCACCAGCTGCTGGAGGGGGAGATTGAGAGCTACACGATGGAAAAGCGCTACGTACGCAAGGATGCCGGGCTGGTCTGGATCAGTTTGACGGGTTCATTGATTCGGGATGCTGCCGGGCAGCCGGATTGGTTTGTAGCTGTCATTCAGGATATCAGTGAGCGCAAGCGGGCCGAGCAGGCCGTGCTGGGTTACCAGCAGCGGTTGAAAGACCTGTCCGCCGAGCTGGCGCGAACAGAGGTACGTGAAAGGCGTATCATTGCGACAGAGCTGCATGATCACGTCGGCCAGTCGCTGGCCCTGATGCGCATGCAGCTGGCCGTGGCCAGGAAAGATACTGTTGGGCGGAAGGTAGATTCCGTCCTGAACGAAGTGTCTGAGTTACTGCGAACGGCGATTCAGGATACACGCAACATCATGTCCGACCTGAGTTCCCCGGAGTTGAATGAGCTCGGCCTTTCTGCAGCCATTGCAGATTTACTTAAGGAGAAAATCGGGGAGCGCTACGGCTTGCAGACAACGTTCAACAACGACGGGCAGGTCAAATCGCTGAATGAATACACCCGTATGGTTTTGTTCCGCAGCGTGCGTGAACTGCTGATGAATGTCGTCAAGCATGCCGGCGCCAGTCACGTCGCAGTCAGCATTTGTCGCGAGAATGATGCCGTCAGGATTGTGGTTGTGGACGATGGTGCAGGTA
>JBATFE010000465.1:0-1722 GCA_049664445.1 Gammaproteobacteria bacterium | reverse complement strand
CCTTCAGACCACGCAGGGGATCGCGACTGCCTCTCACCGAGGCTTCTGTCAGCACCCGGGTGGTCTCCTGGAAGGAGGCCGCCGAAATGAACGACTCGGTTGCCAGCGAGGCCTTGGTAATACCCAGCAGCAGCGGCATCCACTCGGCCGGCTGCTTGCCTTCCTTGATAAGCTGCTCGGACTCTTTCAGTACGCGGACCTTCTCGATCTGCTCACCCTTGAGGAAGCGGCTGTCGTTACCCGTCAGAATCTCTACCTTGCGCAGCATCTGCCGCAGAATAACCTCGATGTGCTTGTCATTGATCTTCACACCCTGCAGGCGGTACACATCCTGAATCTCCTTGACAAGGTATTCCGCCATGGTCGAGGTACCCAGCAAGCGCAGGATATCGTGCGAACTCGGCTCTCCATCCACCAGCGTTTCACCCTTTTCGATGTGCTCGCCCTCGAAGATGGTGACATTGCGCCATTTCGGTATCAGTTCTTCATGGGTGTCGCCATCCTTGCGCGTGATGATGACGCGTTGCTTGCCCTTGGTGTCCTTGCCGAAGCCGACGGTGCCAGAGCATTCCGCGAGAATGGCCGGTTCCTTCGGTTTGCGTGCTTCAAACAGATCGGCAACACGTGGCAGACCACCGGTAATATCACGGGTCTTGGATGACTCTTGCGGGATACGCGCGATGACATCACCGACCGCCACTGAGGCACCGTCTTCGAGACCGACAACGGCACCGGCGGGCAGAAAGTACTGCGCATCCAGATCGGTACCGGCCAGTTTCAGCGGCTCACCCTTTTCATCCACCAGCTTGACCATCGGACGCAGGTCCTTGCCGACGCTGCCACGTGCCTTGGGATCGGTAATCACCAGGCTGGTGAGGCCGGTGATCTCATCCGTGCTTTCCTGCACGGTGACACCCTCGATAAAATCGCTGAAGTTCGCGACACCGGCCACCTCGGTCACAATCGGATGGGTGTGCGGGTCCCATGTCGCAATGACACGGCCACCCTCGACCTTGTCACCGTCGGCAGCACTGATAACAGAACCATAGGGGACCTTGTAGCGCTCACGCTCACGGCCATACTCATCAACCAGGCCGATTTCACCGGAACGCGAGACGGCGACCAGGTTGTTGCTACTGTTGGCGACCGTCTTGATATTGTGCAGGCGCACGGTACCTCCGGCCTTGACCTCGACGCTGTTGATCGTGGCGGCACGACTGGCGGCACCACCGATATGGAAGGTACGCATGGTCAGCTGTGTGCCCGGCTCACCAATCGACTGCGCGGCGATCACACCAATGGCCTCACCGGCATTCACCACGTGGCCACGCGCCAGGTCACGGCCGTAACAGGCCTTGCAGACACCGTAGCGGTTTTCACAGGTAATCGGTGAACGCACCATGATCTGGTCAACACCCAGGGCTTCCAGCTTGTCGACCCAGGCCTCGTCCAGCAAGGTGCCACGTTCCGCGACCACTTCGTCGGACCCCGGACGCAGCACATCTGCCGCGGCATTCCGGCCCAGTACCCGTTCGCGCAACGGTTCAACCACATCACCGCCTTCAACCAGCGGCGTCAGTTCCAGACCCCGCTCCGTACCGCAGTCCTCACCGATGACGACCAGGTCCTGGGCGACGTCGACCAGGCGGCGTGTCAGGTAACCCGAGTTGGCGGTCTTCAGTGCAGTATCGGCGAGACCCTTGCGGGCACCGTGCGTGGAAA
>JBATFE010000464.1:0-1795 GCA_049664445.1 Gammaproteobacteria bacterium | reverse complement strand
ACTGTAGAAGCTCTGACAATTTCGTATCCTGTATCTCCGTCAGGTTCTCCGGTCGCTTGAGTAACAGCCAGCGCGTTTTCGTCAACACCGCCTCATAACCTTTCTGCTTCAGTTCTTTCACTTCACCAGCACGCACCTCGTCAATCGCTTTGCTCAGGTGTGCCATGATGTGAAATCGATCCAGAATATGTATCGCCTGACCCGCCTTCTTGGCAATTACCTTCAAATACGGCTTCCACATATCACTACAAATAAACCCCAGCGCCTGACTTCTTTCTTTACCGAACCAGCGGAAGAACCGCAGCAACGTCTTGACCGTGCGCTTCTCACCGACCCACA
Organism: Gammaproteobacteria bacterium; assembly: GCA_049664445.1. GTDB lineage: Bacteria > Pseudomonadota > Gammaproteobacteria > UBA9214 > UBA9214 > UBA9214. The sequence goes on along the minus strand of JBATFE010000464.1, from coordinate 1,456 downwards.
GCAACCGCTTACAGTGGCTATCAATCTGGTATACCAGCGTTAAGTACCGATGACCTCGTTGCCAGGCGATCTCGTCAACGCCAATGGCCTTAATATCCGACAGATCCTGATGCTCCCGTCCCCAGGCCACAGCACGCTCCACCGAGCAGAACACATGGTCCCAGGTTGTACGGAACGCCTCTGCCACCTCTTTCCAGCTCAGGCGCTTCGCCCAACCGGATAAAAACCAAGCATACGCCTCTGTCAGCCTGTGCTTGCCCGACACCCAGGGCATCCGCTCTACCCGAACACCACAGCCGGGACAATCAACTCGGCGCGGTGCATAGCGAAAAAACACCTTATGTCCCCACATGGGGATAAACTCGAACAGCCGCTCCGGCGACCGATCGTACCCTGGTCTTTTATGGCCGCAACCACTGCATACTGGGCGGCTATTTGACCGAGGCTGTATCTCTACTTCCAGTGTCGGTACCGGTGCACCTTCCACCAATCGTACTGCTCCGTACACAAATGATTTGAATTTCTGGATCCGATTAAGGATAGTCTTGATCTGCATCCTGTTCCTTTTTCTCTGTCAGACGGTTAGTTCGCACTTCCATCTTCTCAGAGTGGGGGCAGGATGCTCTACCCTTCAATTTCCAAAAACTATCTCTATTGCTTCAAATTCGCTATATTTTTACCCACTAATTTTTCCGAAGAGCCTTAATTTAGTTCCCATCCTTTAGCAACAGTGGTAACCAAGGTATAAATATTAATCACGGTTCGACTACGGATTGCACGGGTTTGTTCCAGTTTCATACTCAACAAAATTGCTATACCCATCACTTCCCTCTTCGTACACGTATATCAAACCCGGATGCCTGTACCGAAGTGAGTCATGGATGGTCCTGGTCCAGTAATATCGGCAAGAATGGCATGAATGGGACGGGTGCACGCACACTAGTATTGATCAATACCGCAATGTCGATACCCTCATCGTCAGTAGACGTGGATTTTACTGTACCGATATACCTTGTGAGCCAGGTTGTATCCGTGTCCGTTTCATCAATCCGTACGTTAGGAGTGTCGCCGAATATCCTCGTTGAATTATATATCTTCACGGTTTCGTAAGTGCCTGCCGGCACTGTGACCGTCTCCAGTGCTTCCATCGTGGTGGTTGAATCGTAACTTAAGGTACCAGTCCAGGAACCCGGGTAATCCACCATGATAATGCCGGTACTGTGTACGGTATCAGTTATATTCATTGTAGCCCTGGCAAACACAATCGGCGGCACCATCGTCAATGTTATTTCCGGATCGGATTCCCTATGCAACCTTATGCCATTGGCGTCGTTTGTAAAATATTCGATTTCGCCATCGGAGTGCTCTTTGGCAATTGTTGCCACACCATTAATCATCGTGGTGCCCGGTAGCACCCTCACCGAGTGAGTAAACGCGCCCTGTGTGCCCGTAACAC
>JBATFE010000463.1:0-3747 GCA_049664445.1 Gammaproteobacteria bacterium | reverse complement strand
TTGAGAATGTCCTGGCGGGCTCTGGCCAGCATCGAGTCGCGGTCGATGCTGTCGAGAATGTTGCGGATCACCTGCTTCGGACCGGCTTCACCCCAGGAGCAGCCGGCAGCCAGGTAGCGCTCGGCTGCACGCCCGACCACGTAGGTGGAGTAGTAGGCGACGGCACCCTGTGCGCCCGCAGTCAACAGGGTCGAAATGCCGATACTGCCGGCTTTCAGCAGTGACGACGCCAGGTGTATCAGCCAGGTGGCGCCCATCAACAGCAGCAACTGTCCGCTGATCGACTTGATCAAAGCACCGGACTGGCTGCGCGTCATGGGGATGCCATAGACATTGGAGAGATGTACCACCATCGAAATATCGATGGCCACCGCGGTTGCCAGGTCTGCAACAGGTACCGGATTGATGGCGACCGCGACGCCCTTGAGCAGGCTGTAACTGTCGATCACGTTCTCGCCCAGCTTGCTGCGGGCGGCAAGCACGCGCGCGCCGACCTTGTCGCTGAGGTCGCCGGCAAACAGGCTGGCGTTCAGTGCAGCCAGGGTCTTGCCTTCCGCTTCAAGAATTTCCCAGATACGGTCTTTCAATGCCGAGACATCGGGCGGCGAGATGCGCTCAGTCTCGGTTTCCCGGCCATCGGCATCCACCGTGATTAAGATGCGCGGCGGTGGGTCGGCAGCGACTTCGACCAGGTTCTCGGGCAGGATAATGTGTTCGAGGCGCGCCAGCAGGCTGTCCCGCAGTTCCTGACGCTGCACGGTCGTGTAGCGGTCGCTCTTGTTTAGCACCAGCAGCAGCGGCCGGTGTTCGCGCGCCAGACCCTGCAACGCAGTGTACTCACTGTCGGTCATGTCGCCATCGATGACAAACAACACCAGGTCCGAGCGCTGTGACACCTCGTGGGCCATGCGCTCACGCGCCTCGCCATCGATTTCATTGATGCCGGGTGTGTCGATCAGGAACAGTGAGCCGCTTTCCTGCTCGTCCCACTGGGCCATTTCGTTATGTTGGGTCTCGCCATGCAGCGCGCTGGTTGAAAAGCGCCGTTCGCCGATCAGCGCATTGAGTACCGAGGACTTGCCGACACTAACCCGGCCCAGTACGGCAATATGAATATGGTCGTGCTCCAGCTTGTCGAGCATGGCCTGCACCTGGCTGAAATCATCAGCCAGCTCCGCACGTACCTCGGGTGGCAGTCGCTGGTCCTGCAACAGCTGCTCGAGGCTGTCGCGGGCCTGGTCGAGATGACTGTCAGTGCTCATGTCCCGGGTACCCGGGCGGCCGCTCCTGCAGGAGGGTTCACGCTAATCATTATCTTTATCATTATGGCCTTGTTCCTTGCGTACATCGAACGCCAGTCGCAACAACTTGCGCGCCCGTGATTCAACATCGTTGACCAGATTGTCCCTGAACATCAGGCTTGCCGGGGCGGGGCGCAGTTCGCCGCGGGTCTCCAGTGTCCGCGTCACGGCACGGCCAAGCGCATCGAAGATCAGCCCATAGGCCACGGCATGCATCAGGCCACCCGCCAGCGTGCCAACCCCCGGAAAGGCCTTGGCCGCATTACCGGCCACGGCCAGTATCAGCGGTAACGCGCTGCGCACCTGAGCCTGTGTCATGTCCAGCAGTTTTTGCAATTCAATGTCACGCACCGGTACTTCGTAAAGTTCACACAGTGACTTCACCATGCGCGTGCCCAGGTAGCCCTGGATGAGGATATCGGTGCCGGGACTGATCGCCGCCAGTCCACCGGCAACGGCACGCCGGGTATAGGTCTTCACCAGTGCCGCGGAGGCCTGTACGCGGTGTTCCACCTTTGATTGTTCCAGCTTGCGTGCGGTCAGTTCGAAGATGGCGCTATCACGCAGGTGTTCCAGCAATGCCATGTTGTTGTCGAGTGCCGCCTGTACTGCCGCCCGCAGTTCGTCGATCTGCGGCGGCAGCTGCTGTTCTTCCTCGCGCTCGGTGCCGTCCGGTTCCACTTTAATGACCCGGCGCGTGGGTTGTGTGGCGATGCCGGCAATAGTCACCTGCGGGTCGGCTGCAAACCTGTCGGTCAGCCGCGCGCGGATCAGTTGCCGGTCAGTGGCTGAATAACGGTCCAGTTTGTTGAATGCCACGATCAGCGGTTTTTTCAATGCCAGCAGCGGTTCCAGGGCCAGATATTCATTGCGTGTCAGGTCGCCGTCACAAACAAAGATCACCACGTGTGCACGCTGCGCCTCGTCCATGACCATGGGGTCATACTCGCGGTTCACCTGGTTGAGACCCGGCACATCGACGAGCACGACCTTGTCGCCGGATTCACGTTGCCAGTGGTAGTGCTCGATGCTGGTGGTGGTGCCGCCGATCACGTCTGTCGCCACGCGGGCACCGGGTAGCAGGGCATTGACCAGTGAACTCTTGCCACTGCTGATTTCGCCAAACAGTGCCAGGTGGATGGTTTCCAGCTCGCGTCGCCGTGCCAGTTCCTGCAACTCCCGCATGGCAGACTCGACATTGACGCCTGCCGTCGTGGCGGCCTGCAGCTGTGCCTGCAGTTCAGCTTCTGTCAGAGGTGTTGCCGTTTTATCGGTGCGGGGCCGGGCAGGGCGCAGCAGCCGCCAGCTGAGCCAGATGCCGAACCCCAGCATCAGGCTGCTGAGGACGGCAATCAGTGCCACCACCCAGGCCGGGGCGCTCTGTAGCTGCTGCCACAGTGACAGGCCGAACTGTGCGGCACTCAGCATCAACACCAGCAGCACCATCATGCCGATGAAGACGGCAGCAGCGAGGAACAGTTTGAAAGGAGTGCTTCGTGGCATGGTGAGCAGGTTTTATTGTTGTCGGTACCTTAATATACCCCATCGTTGCAAAAAAATACCTGTAGGAGCGCCGTCCCCGGCGCGATTCGCGGCGAGACGCCGCTCCTGCACGTGTCATCTCTGTGGCAGAATAGCGGTAACGCTATACTCAAGGCATGATAATGATTCCGTTCAGCCTGCCGGCATTTGTCAAGTTCCTGGTCGGGGTTTTCCTGTTGCAGGCAACGACGGCGTTGCTGGTGATAAGCATACGGGATGCCGATCTCTTCAAGAGTGGCTGGCTGGTCATCGCTCTTGGCATGCTCATCGGTGTCATTGCGGCGCTGTGGTTTTCCACGATTAGCAGTCACGCCACCCAGCATTCCTTTGTCCGCGCCAGTGAGAAGTTCAACCGCCAGCGTGACTCTCTACGGCGCAAGGCAGAAAAGGAAAAAGTCAAAGAGATCAAGGATGGTCACCGCCAGCTGTTGCGTGAAAGCAAACGTGTGCAGCACCGCTCGACGCTGAAACTGGGATCCGCGATGGCCGGCATCGCCGGTCTGGGTGTGTTGCTGCTGTTTACCCAGTTCATGACGCTCGGACTGCTGGCGGTGTCTGCGACCGGCGGCGCCCTGCTGGGTTACGGTATCCGGGCGCGCCAGTACCCGGCATTGGGCCGAACAGCGGATTCCGTGGCCGGCAGTCTGCCCGGAAAGCCGGATACTCAGGGACGTCTGCTGGGTGCCGGGAAGGTCGTGCAATCATCCAAACCCGAGTAAGTGACAGCATCCCGGAAGACACCTTATCAACACGTCCTTAACACCTTATAATGAACCGCTGGTTCGACGTTTTATGGTGACTTGTGCTGGTCCCCCCGCGACGATAAGCTGTGAACCCCGTCAGGCCCGGAAGGGAGCAGCGGCAGCAGTGGATTCGAGCGCCGGGGTGTGGCTGGTACAGGTCG
>JBATFE010000462.1:0-2003 GCA_049664445.1 Gammaproteobacteria bacterium | reverse complement strand
CCTGCCCGGTTCCTTCAATGGAGTTCCGCAGGCCCCGTGGCTCGAAAACTTTTCTACTGCAACCTACTTCAGCTTCGTGACCATTACCACGCTGGGTTATGGTGATATTTTACCGGTCACGCCATTGGCGCGTTTTCTCGTAACCATGGAAGCGATCGTCGGGGTGTTTTACATGGCCATCGTGGTGGCCAGTTTGATTGGTGTACGCCTGTCATCAGCTGGTGCGGCGCATGATTAAGCAACACGCCGGTATTGAGCGGCTCACATAAACAACACGGAGTCACCATGAGCAATTCATCCCGCACAGAAGAGGAGAAGCTTTTCCAGGCGAGAGCGCTTGACGCGGTTGTTCGCATCGGCCTGCTTGCATTGCTGGTGTTATGGTGCTTCAACATTGTGAGGCCGTTTATAATGCCGGTTCTCTGGGGTGCGATCATGGCCGTGGCCATCTATCCACTGTATGTAAAGGCATATCACAAACTGGGCGGGCGCGAGAAGCTGACAGCTGTCCTGATTGACCTGGTTGCGTTGGCGATATTGATCGTACCGGCAGTGATGCTTACCGGTTCACTGATCGACGGCACACAACAATTAGCGGCAGAGTACGAAGCCGGAACACTGACCATCCCGCCACCCTCGGAGTCGGTAAAGGACTGGCCGCTTGTCGGAGAGAAGCTGCACAGTGCATGGGCACTGGCTTCTACCAACCTGGAAGCGGCCCTGGTGCAATTCAAGCCACAGGCACAGGCCGTTGGCAAGTGGTTTTTATCAGCCGCAGCCGGGGCGGGCGCAGGGGTTCTCATGTTTGTCGTTTCAATTATTATTGCGGGTGTTTTTCTGGTGTACGCACGCAGCGGCAGCCATGCGCTGGAAACAGTTGTCGGTCGTGTACTCGGTGAGAAAGAAGGCAAGGCGTTTGTTGAACTAGCCGGTGCAACCATTCGCAGCGTCGCCCAGGGTGTCCTCGGCGTGGCATTGATCCAGACGATACTTGGCGGCATTGGAATGATGGCCGTCGGTGTACCCTATGCCGGTGTCTGGGCATTGCTGATTCTGTTGCTGGCTATCGTGCAGCTGCCGCCGCTGCTGGTTCTCGGTCCGCTTATTGTGTATGTCTTCTCGGTCGAACCGACCGTGCCAGCGGTCATCTTCATGATCTGGAGTTTTATGGTCAGTGTCAGTGACTCTTTTCTGAAGCCGCTGTTCCTGGGGCGCGGCATGGATATACCCATGCTGGTGATCCTGCTCGGCGCAATCGGCGGTATGATACTTTCAGGCATTATCGGGCTGTTTGTCGGGGCTGTGGTACTGGCAGTGGGCTACACCCTGTTTATGGCATGGCTTAATCCGGAAGAAGCAGGATCGGATGAGGACGCATCGGCCGAAAGCAGACCGCGTCAACGCTCCGGGTAGCCGACGAGCTGATAGTCTTGGCACATCATTCCGGCATGCCGGAATGACGAAACCAGGGAAGACTACCCGAAATTTTCCTGAAGAGCCTGATTTAGTTTCACACATGATCATAGCAACCAAGGAGTAAAAACACCCATGAGACCAATTCTGACTGTTGAATTCCATGCAAAGGATAATGACGTAACCTTTGAAGAAGAAAGCGTCGCATTGCACAGTCCCGGGGAGTTGTTTGAATTCGTGGCGCCCGGCGGTGGCTGTGAAAAAATACCTGATGAAGTGGCTGAAATCAGGATGGTGTTTCTGTCCCCAGAGCATCCAAACGTTCAGAATCCGATGGCTGATCTACCTGCAACCCTGCAACTCGGCATGGTGATTTTCTACGGGCCATTGTCGGAGATCACCACTACAGCGGAACAGATCCTGGACAGGGCAGGGCGCGGCGAGCTTTCCAGCGCCTTTCTTACCGTTATCGGTGTAGCCCCGTGAGCAGGAAAGTGTTGGCAGCGTCCATAGGAGAGGCAATACCAATCGAGGATAATTCAGATGGCAACAAAACTTGAACTTGAAGAGTACCTGTACCGGCGTGCGAT
>JBATFE010000461.1:0-3058 GCA_049664445.1 Gammaproteobacteria bacterium | reverse complement strand
TGTGCGGCAAATCCCGGGCCGGTAATGCCGAATTCTTCGAGAGGTGCGCCGCCGTCGGCAACGAGACCGGCATACGTGGCAGCCAGCTCAACATTGGCAAAGTTGAACAGATCGAAGGTCACCCTGCCCTTGATACCAAGCGTATCCTCCCAATCGATCTCCTCTTCGATCACTTTGCCGTTATTGTAACGCGTATATTCCTCACCGTGCTTTTCGGAAGCGGACCAGATGCCACCGACTTCAAAAGTAGCCTTATCCAGTTCTTTTTTCAGATACAGTGTCGTCGAGCGTGTTTGCCTGACCGTCGCCGCTGTGGCCGAGGCCGACTGCCCTGTCCTGGAAACGTCTTCAGAGTGCAGGAACGTATAGTCGAGGCCGGCAAACCTGTTGGTGTACTTGAGCATCACCTTCGGGTTTGCACCCCAGTAGACTTCCGGTCCAAACAGGACTGTCAGCCCTTCCAGGGATTTCTTGCCCTCGAATTCCGCGCCGAAGGGTGCCTTGGCATTCCAGATATCCTGGCCATCCATATCGGTTGTTTCTCTCAACAGGCCAAAAAAGTCGCCCTTGTTTTTCCAGTGATAGCGCGGCACATGATAAAAGGTGGTTAAATCATACATCTCGTTCTCGTAAGATGCATTGAAGTCGTAAATCTCCACGCGTTCACGACCTTCCTGTACAACCGGTACCACTACGTCTTGAGCAACCCCGTTCAAATTCACTGTTTGAACTTCAAGCACAGTAACCGGCGATCCCCGTCGACCGTACTCGATTTCCATAGGTTCTATATCAGCCACATTACCGAGAATGTTGACCGAAAATTTTCCATCAATCTTGTCAGTAGGCTGAAATCAAAAATCCAGGAAAACCATTTCACCATCGGTAAAGTCGATGCCGTCCTCGCCATCTTGCTTGATGTCAACTTGCCTTCCCTTGGTTACGAATTTGCCCTCAAGGCTGCCGCCTGTGAAACCCAGCATCTTCTTGCGCTCCTTGCTTTCACTTTTCAGCATGCGCATATCGCTTTTCAGGGCGAGCAATTCCATGTTCATATCCCTGAATGCCTGGTTGATCGCGTCCTTCTTGTACTTGTAGGGATCAATGCGCCAGATAACCGAGAGCACATCGTAGGCCATCCTCGGTATGGCCTCTGAGACACCCTCGGAATTGGCCGGCCCAAGCCGGGTAATACCAAACCACTCCTCGTTCATGTTGTTCTTGCCTTCTACAAAATCGAATTTATAACCGCCGTTGGCCCAGGATGCGTTGTTATCCTGTATATCCATATCTTCCTGTTCTTCGATCTTGAATTTCCACCATTCATCACGCCATTCGAAGACAAACCCGCCGATCGCGTTGCCTTCCTCTCCGTTTCCATAGCTCTTGTTGTACATTTCCTGCCACTGGTCTTTCAGGATGCGCGCCTGTGCTTCCTGGTCCTCCGTGAATGTCCTCGCATTGAAGGCATCACTGCCGAACTCCATGAATACAACAGGAAGGTCGAGTTTTTCCTTGACGTCTTTCCACAGGCTGGTAAAACCCTTGCCCCTGTATACATTGGTCCCGAGCAGATCCATATTCTTGCAATACTCGGCAATCAGATCGATATACTGGATATCGCCGTTGACAATGGTAAAAGGATGATTCTTGTCTATGCTTTTACCTGCATCTATGACCTCCCCCCAAAGGCTGTACAGGGATCTTGCTTTTTCCTTGTGTTGTTCCCCGGTCGGCAGGTTTTCGATTTCAAAGCTGGACCATTCGAGGGCATAGTTGCTTTCGTTACCAAAGGCAAACATCAGCACCCCGGGGGTGTCTTTATACTTGTTTACCAGTTCCAGCATGTCTTTTTTCAGGGTCGCACGGGTAAGTTCATCGGCATAATTGGTCCTCGGCACCCAGGTGCCGCCGACATTGTATCCATAGCGTCCCATCAGCGGGTTGATGACCGACATGATGCCGTGTTCCCTGTAGATATAGGTCACCCACCGGGGAGGAATAAAGCCAAAACTGCGGTTTGCGTTTATGCCTGCAGCTTTCATCAAGCCGAATTCATAGTCGAGAACCTTCTTGATGAATTCGTCAGACTCTCCCCACAGGTTGTAGGAATAGTTTTCACCTCTCGGGGTGTAGCCCCAGACGACTCCATTGACATAGAAGTCCTCGCCATTGACCTTGAGTTTCCAGCCGTTTTCATCCTTGTAGGTGGTTACCACATCGGTCGCCTGCGCCTGGCTTATGAACGGCACGTAAAAAGCCATAAGGATTGTCAAAACACCGCATGCTTTCTTCATTACCCTGAACAAGCTTAAAGCCGTCATAGTGCCCACCTCTTGTTTCCAAAGATTGTAATATTGAGAATCACAAATATGTTTGCCATCATCACTGCATTTGTCATTACTGCTCGAGTATAAATGTATTTCATAGCAGGCCTGTTCGTATACCGTTTACAATTGAACGCGCACGGTTTGCAGGGCATTCGCATCAATATCGACTTGCGCATATTGCTTGCCGATCTGCAGCATGTAACTGACCGGTTTTTTGGTTGTATTCAATAACTGAACAGACAACAGGCTGTCAGAATTAATCGTGGCGCTTGCATGCAAGGCATCATCTTCAAGGCCATCGAGATATTTATACGCCTGAACGGCCTTGTCCCCCGGCCGTATTGTCCGGCTGAACTGTGCAAGCACATAATAAACCGGCGTGTAATATACCTTCCGGGTTGCCACATCGATCATGATGGGCGCGCCACAAAAATTCCCGACATGGTTGGGCCCGCCATCCTGGTCGAGAACGATGTTCCAGTCGATCCAGCCCGATAGCCAGTGATTCAGGCTGACGATAATATTCCTTGCATAACGGTGTACCGGCGTATAAACGGGGTGATCTTCAGCAATGACACCAGGCCAGGTAGCTGTATACGCCCAGTCCGTGGCGTTGGCATTCCACCAGAACGCGTCATTATCAAACCAGTCGCTTTCCTTGAAGCGGACCGGGTCGAGTATACCGCCCGGTGCGGGCTTGCCGAGGTCATCGATGGTCCCCTCTGTATGGA
>JBATFE010000460.1:0-2064 GCA_049664445.1 Gammaproteobacteria bacterium | reverse complement strand
GCCTGTGTCGGCATGCGCGGTTCGCGCGTGCAGACGGTGTCCACCGAACTGTCCGGTGAACGTGTCGATATCATTCTCTGGGACGAGAACCCGGCACAGTTCGTGATCAATGCCATGTCACCGGCCGAGGTGGCCTCCATCGTGGTGGACGAGGAGACGCATACCATGGATATCGCCGTCAGTGAAGACCAGTTGTCACAAGCGATCGGTCGCGGCGGCCAGAACATACGCCTTGCCAGCCAGCTGACCGGCTGGACGCTGAACGTCATGGACGAGGTACAGGCGGAAGAAAAGAGCGAGGCCGAGGCGCATGAACTGCAGAAGCTGTTTACCGAACAGCTCGATGTGGATGAAGAAATTGCCGCAATCCTGGTGCAGGAAGGCTTCTCCTCTATCGAGGAAGTTGTCTACGTGCCGAACAGCGAGTTGCTGGCGATTGAAGAATTTGATGAAGACATTGTTGAAGAGCTGCGCGGACGTGCACGTGATGTGTTGCTGACGCAGGCCATTATGAAGGAAGAAAAGATCGGTGATGCAGAGCCTGCCGAGGACCTGTTGACCATGGAGGGTATGGACAGGGACCTTGCCTATGAGCTGGCCAGTCGCGGTGTGATTACCATGGAAGACCTTGCAGAGCAGGCTGTTGACGAGCTGATGGAAATTGATGGAATGGAACGGGAACGGGCGGGCGCGCTGATCATGACGGCGCGCGCCCCCTGGTTTGCTGAAGAGGCAAGCGACTAATCGTCGCAAGAGGTGTGAGACAGGCAATGACAGATGTCACAGTAAAGCAATTCGCTGCAGCAGTTGGTGTACCACCCGACAGGCTGCTGGTGCAGCTGGGCGAGGCGGGCCTTTCGGTCAGTGATGAAAACTCGACCATCACGGATACCGAGAAAACCCAGTTGCTGGATTTTCTGCGCCAGAGTCATGGCAAGCGCGGTTCCTTGTCCACCGCGGGCGGCGGTGCCAGCAAGGTTACGCTGAAAAGGAAAACCCAGACTGAACTGCGTGCCACCGTTCCGGCGGGACGCGGTCCCCTTGGCAGGGGCGCAACACGGGTGCGGCCGGAAGCCAAGACCGTCTCGGTCGAGGTGCGCAAGAAGCGTACCTACGTGAAACGCGCCGACCTGATGGCTGAGGAGCAGGCGCGCCTGGATGCGGAAGCTGCAGAACAGGCGCGTATCAAGGCAGAAGCCGATGCGCGTGATGAGGCCGTTAACAGGAAGCGCGAGGAAGCCCGGCAAAAACTCGAGCAAGAACGTGCCGCAGAGGAATCCCGGCTGCAGGCCGAACGCGAGGCACGCAAGCAGGCCGAGGAAGATGCGCGCCAGCAGTCACTGGCCGCTGCCGAGGCGCGTGAGAAGGCGGCTGCACCGGAAGAAGGTCGCAAGAAACCCGATACGGATCGCAAGTCCCGCAAGGAAGCGAAAGAGGCGTCTGACAAGGACACCAAGTACGGGCGCAAGCAGCTGCACGTGACGGCCGGCAAGGGTGGCCGTCGCAAGAAGAAGGCAAAACCGACCCGTCGTGTCACCATCGAGTCAGGCGGCGAACACGGTTTTGAGCGGCCGACGGCATCGGTCGTCCATGAAGTTGCTGTCCCTGAAAGTATCCTGGTGTCCGAACTGGCACGCAAGATGTCCGTCAAGGCTGCAGAGATCATCAAGGTGCTGATGCAAATGGGTGTGATGGCAACCATCAACCAGGTGCTTGACCAGGATACTGCCATACTGGTGGTTGAAGAGATGGGCCATATTGCGAAGCCCGAGCAGGAAAATGTTCTCGAGGAAGAACTCAAGCAGCAGGTAGAGGAAATCAAGGGTGAAAAACTGCCCCGTCCGCCGGTGGTCACCATCATGGGCCATGTCGATCATGGCAAGACATCGTTGCTGGATTTCATTCGCCGCACAAAAGTGGCCGATGGCGAGGCGGGTGGCATTACCCAGCATATCGGCGCCTATCATGTGAAAACCGACAAGGGCATGATCAGTTTCCTGGATACACCGGGACATGCCGCGTTTACCGCGATGCGTGCACGCGGTGCCGGGGTAACGGATATTG
>JBATFE010000459.1:0-4769 GCA_049664445.1 Gammaproteobacteria bacterium | reverse complement strand
GAATATCCTGTTTCATCTGCTCCTGCTCAAGTTGTGCGATTATGTTGCTCATGACTGATCCTCTGGGTTCTGATAATGGGCTATTGATCACTCAATTGCCCGACTCGTGCTCACTGATAAATTCGTTTAGCATTCGTTGCTGCTCTTCATTCAACTGCATGGCATCCAGCAACTCCGGTCGCCGCTGCCAGGTACGTCCCAGCGCCTGCTTCTGGCGCCAGCGCCTGATGTCCGCGTGGTTGCCGCCAATCAATACCCCCGGCACCCGTAATCCTTCAGTTTCTTCCGGCCGCGTGTAGTGCGGGTAATCCAGCAGGCCGTCCATGAAGGAGTCCTGCTGCGCCGAGTCCGCATCCCCCAGTGCCCCGGGTAACAGGCGTGTGACGGCATCCATCACAATCAGGGCCGGTAGTTCGCCGCCACTGAGGACGTAATCACCGACCGATAATTCTTCATCCACTTCCAGGTCGATGAAGCGTTCATCGATACCTTCATAACGCCCTGCAACCAGGATGATACGCTCCAGGCCGGCCAGTTGCCGCGCCTTGCCCTGGTCAAACCTTTCACCCTGCGGTGACAGGTAGATAACCGGTGCCGCGACAGCGGTGGCCTTTGCCGCGCGTATCGCTGTACGCAGCGGTTGCACCTGCATGACCATCCCGGGTCCACCACCGTAGGGCCTGTCATCAACCCTCCGGTGCCTGTCTTCGCTGTAGTCTCTCGGGTTCCAGGTCTCGAGCAGCAGCAGGCCGTTGTCGATGGCCCGCCCCTGTATACCGTACGCACTTTGTTCCCTGATCATCCCGGGGAACAGGGTAACAACATCGATCCGCATCATGCCCGGGCCTAGTAATCAGGATCCCAGTCAACCCGGATAATCCGCGTTTCGAGATCGACTGATTCGACAACCTGTTCTGTAATAAAGGGAACCAGGTATTCCTGTTCCCCCTTGACCACCATTACATCATTGGCACCGGTCTCGAACAGGTGGTCGACAACTCCGAGCAGGCGGTCTTCCCCGCTAATGACCTGCAGTCCGATCAGGTCACTCCAGTAATACTCATCTGTGTCCGCGGGTGGCAACTGACTTCGATAAACACCGATGTCCGTCCCTGTCAGCGCAGCGGCGGCATCGCGGTCATCGCAATCTTTCAGTTGCACCACGATACCCTTGCCGTGGCGCCGACCCGCAAGCGGCTCGACTGCCTGCCATCCACCCGTTAACTTCAGGTACCAGGGCGAATACTCCAGCAGGTTGTCCGGCAGGGCCGTAAACGCGTTGACGCGCAGCCATCCCTTGACGCCGAAGGGTGCGGCAATGCGCCCCATGACCAGCAGTTCATCATGCGAAGCATCACTGTCGATGGCCATCACCGGTCAGCACACCCAATCGACCTGACAACCGTCTTGATTACTGTGCCCGGTGATCCTTCAGGAGTTTTTCAACACGTGGAGATACCTGGGCACCCCTGGCCGTCCAGTGACCGGCACGCTCGGCATCGAGGCGCAGACGCTCTTCGCCACCGGTGGCTAACGGGTTGAAAAAACCAATACGCTCGATATAGCGACCGTCGCGGCGATTACGGCTATCGGTTACCACGATGTGGTAAAAGGGGCGCTTCTTGGCGCCACTGCGTGACATTCTGATCGTCACCATAAGAATCTGTATCCTCTGAAACTGAAATGTAATGTACTGTCAGGCGCAAGCCATTGAACAGCAACCGTTGAAAACCGCGCAATTCTACGCGATTCCCGGAAAAAGTGAAGGGCTGCCGTACATTTAGCCTCAACAGAACCCGCATTCCTCATCATGTATAGCCCGCAGGGATCTGTCGGCATTCATTACAGGAATTCCATCGAGTTATAAAATATCTGCAATATCCGTGTTAGCCATTGTATTTGCTATATTTAATATATTCTCAATATCAGGCCATGCCGACACCATCCGCTGAACCCTTGTCGGGTTTCCTTACGATATCAGCAACAATTTCGAGCAGAAATGTTAGGGCGCACACGCAAGGCTATATTTTTATTGTAGTTTTATCGGTTGGCACGTCGATTGCTAATAATAACCTCGAGCAAAGAAGAAAAATGATTCCGGTGGAGGTAGAGGTACAACGCAGAAAGAACAAGAGCTCATTGCAACGATAATAAAAATACTTTTGCGCAACGGCATTGCAATAACAGAAAACCATAATAGATTATTGTTAAATTACCGACTTGGCGCAGTATTCGACGGTGGCATTGCCACCGTTTTTTATGTGCGGGCCCGCGGATGCGATCCGCTCCTGCAGTCAAAACGAAATCAGAAAGGAAACCCCTGTCCGCCTTGAGGCAACTTGCCCTTCATGCCGCGCAGCATTTTGCCCATACCGCCCCCGGACATCTTCTTCATCATCTTTTGCATCTGCAGGTGCTGCTTCAAAAGGCGATTCACATCCTGCACCTGGGTACCGGAACCGGCCGCAATACGCCGCCGCCGTGACCCCTTGATGACCGCCGGGTGGCTGCGCTCCTGCGGTGTCATGGAATTGATAATCGCCTTCATGCGATGCACCTGAGTATCGTCCATCATGGCGTTCTTCGGCATCTGCGCCATCCCCGGCATCTTGTCCATGAGTCCGGCCAGCCCGCCCATACTGAGCATCTGCTCAAGTTGATCACGGAAATCATTCATGTCAAAACCCTTGCCCTTGGTGATCTTCCTGGCAAGTTTTTCGACCTGCTGCTTGTCGACCTTCTGCTCCGCCTCCTCGACCAGGCTGAGAATATCACCCATGCCGAGGATACGTGATGCGATCCGGTCAGGATGAAAGGCCTCCAGGGCCGCGGTTTTTTCGCCAACACCGATAAACTTGATCGGCTTGCCGGTAATCGCGCGAATCGACAGGGCCGCACCGCCACGCGCATCACCGTCCGCCTTGGTCAGAATGACCCCCGTCAGCGGCAACACGTCATTGAATGTGCGTGCAGTAATGGCCGCATCCTGACCGGTCATGCTGTCCACGACGAACAGGGTCTCGACCGGATTCACCGCCTCGTGTATCCGGCGGATCTCGGACATCATCTCTTCATCGATATGCAGACGACCGGCAGTATCGATAATCACCACATCAAGATGCTGCTTGCGCGCATGCGCTATCGCGTCCTCCGCAATCCTGACCGGATCCTGGTCAGTTCTGCTGGGAAAAAACACGGCACCGACCTCGCGGGCCAGCGTCTGCAGCTGGTCGATGGCCGCGGGCCGGTAGATGTCACAACTGGCAACCAGCACGGATTTCTTTTCCCGTTCCCTGAGCATGCGTGCCAGCTTGGCAGTGCTGGTGGTCTTGCCCGAGCCCTGCAGTCCCGCCATCAGTATCACGGCCGGCGGCGGCACGTTCAGATTCAGCCCGTCACTGGCCTCTCCCATGGTGCGGACCAGCTCATCGTTGACCACCTTGACCAGTACCTGCCCCGGCGACAGGCTTTTAAAGACCTCCTGCCCCGACGCCCGCTCCCGGACCCGGTCAATAAAGTCCTTCACCACCGGCAAGGCCACGTCGGCCTCCAGCAGGGCCATGCGCACATCACGCAGGGCGTCCTTGATATTGTCTTCGCTCAGGCGCCCCTGCCCACGCAGCGTTTTGATGGTCCTGGACAGCCGGTCAGTCAGATTGTCAAACATGCGCGTTACCGCTCCCGAAGTCGTCACCGTGAAAAATCATGCGTGATTATAGCGGTAAAAATCGCCCACCGGGCAACACGGTCACGACCGGCAGGGAATGCTTCAATGCCAACGGCAGTTATGTCATCATCCCGGCATGACAGCGACCCTGCCCGGACTCCTTGCGATTGTTCTGTATCTGCTTGCCAGCGCCCTGCTGTTGCGAAGACTGATGCGTGGTGAGCCGGATGTGGAAAGCCAGCACAGTCAGGCCCTGTTGCCGGGCCTCGCCGCGGTTATCATCCACGGCAGCATTCTCTATCCTGCCATCATCACGGCAAGCGGCCTGAATCTCGGCATATTCTATGCCGCGTCCCTGGTGACCATGACCACGGCGCTGTTACTGTTGCTGGCAACGTTCGTTGAACCGGTCGACAACCTGGGGATTCCTGTCTTTCCGGTGGCCGCGATCTGCATCGGCCTGACGATGATATTTCCGCAACCGCACATCATCAGCAGCGCCACCACCTGGCAACTGGACCTGCATATTCTGGCGTCGTTACTGGCCTACAGCATCCTCGGCCTCGCCGTTCTGCA
Source organism: Gammaproteobacteria bacterium (assembly GCA_049664445.1). Classification (GTDB taxonomy): domain Bacteria; phylum Pseudomonadota; class Gammaproteobacteria; order UBA9214; family UBA9214; genus UBA9214. The sequence continues at coordinate 526 of JBATFE010000459.1, read as the reverse complement.
GGCGCTGCTGTTCGCGATCCAGGATCAGCATCTGCGCAACCGCAATCCCGGTGGCTTCATACGCTCACTGCCCCCCCTGCAAACCATGGAATCGCTGCTGTTCCAGATGATTGCGACCGGCTTTGCACTGCTGACGCTGGCACTGATCAGCGGCACCCTGTTTCTCGAGGATATCTTTGCCCAGCACCTGGTACACAAGACCGTCCTGTCCTTTATCGCCTGGATCGTCTTTGCCATCCTGTTATGGGGGCGCTGGCGATTTGGCTGGCGCGGCCGGGTGGCGATTCGCTGGACCATCGGCGGTTTTATCTTCCTGATGCTGGCCTATTTTGGCAGTAAATTCGTACTGGAGCTGGTCATCGGCAAGTAAACCCGCCCGTATTCACTGACAGCAAGGCAGCTTTTTCTGTAACATAGCGTCTTGCCAATCAACAAGAGACTGTCCCCGTTTGGATGACACCCCGCTGAGCGTGCTGTTTGCAGCACTCTTTTTCCTGATCCTGCTGTCCGCCTTCTTCTCCGGCTC
>JBATFE010000458.1:0-1882 GCA_049664445.1 Gammaproteobacteria bacterium | reverse complement strand
CATCAGCAACAAGGCACTGGCAGAAGAACTGCTCCCTGAAAATCTTATCCGGGAAGACCGCTCAAGATGAGTGAACAGCGCCGCTGGGTACTGGATGCTTCTGCGGCACTCCACGTGGTGATGCGCCTTCCTACGGCAGAACCTGTTATCGCCAGGCTGGAACAGGCAAACCTAATCCTGGTCCCACAGCTCTACTTCTCGGAATCGGCCAATGACCTCTGGAAATATGTGAGCCATAACCAGCTGTCTGCGGAACAGGCCATAGATTGCTATCAGGATGTTTGCGCCCTGCCAGATCAGGCCATCAGCGACCAGACATTAGCCCTGGAGGCATTGAGCCTCGCCTCCACCTATAATCATCCGGTCTATGACATGATCTACGCGGTGCTGGCACGCCGTAATGCCTGCGGGGTGTTATCCAAAGACAGCAAACTTGCTGAATTACTGGTATCTATAGGCATTACGGCTGCTCCTTAAATTATTAGTAACACCCGGAACGGTATCATTTTGAAGGAATGGCTCTTTAAGACTGACGATGGAGTCTGTCACATAGTATTGATCGGGTCTCAGTCCTACAGGTAGTGTCGCACTCAACCTGCATCCTTCCAGAATCTTTGACGATTACCATGCCTGTTGCAGGCGACAAGCCATAGAACGACAGGAAACATCTACGGGTGTCTATCTCTCCTCATCGCGAGCACTTCACGCCCGTCACTGCGAGCGCAGCGAAGCAATCTCCTCGATTCAGCTCCGAACATCTGATCTTCTCGAGTAGATACAGGATTAAGGAACCTCTGATTAATTCATGTAGCCCGTCATTGCGAGCGAAGCGAAGCAATCTCGTAACCAGTGAGTCAACGAGTTACAGATTGCTTCGTCACTTTGTTCCTCGCAATGACGACACATCAGAGGTTCCTTAAGCAATGAAAAGACAGCCTGCCGTATACCTCCTTACCAACAGGTTCAATGGCACCCTGTACACGGGCGTCACGAGCGACTTGCCCGGACGAATATGGCAGCACAAGCACAAGATTACGAAGGGCTTCACCCACAAATATAATCTGACCAGTCTGGTTTACTTTGAACTTTACGAAGATATGTACCAGGCCATATCTAGAGAGAAACAGATAAAGTCCGGTTCCAGGAAAGCGAAAATAAGGTTAATTGAAAGTATGAATCCGGACTGGAGTGATCTTTACCCGGAAATTTGTGCCTGATGGAGATTGCTTCACTACGCTCGCAATGACGGGAGGTGGGTTGTTGTTAGGCGCTTGCGGCGCACTGGTACAGCTCGCGGTAGTGATCTTTACCCGGAAATTTGTGCCTGATGGAGATTGCTTCACTACACTCGCAATGACGGGAGGTGGGTTGTTGTTAGGCGCTTGCGGCGCACTGGTACAGCTCGCGGTGATAAGGATATTCTTTCCATGTGCTTCCGTGGTCAATTGTACTTCTGGCATTCGCGGACTCGGTCCACTCCTGCAAATTCAAGGCACCAGCCACGGAAAAATGCAGAATTTTTCCAGCAAGACGATTTATTTTCCCGTGTGCTTCCGTGTGCTTCCATAGCCAGTTGTACTTCCGGCAATCGCGGACGCGGTCCGCTCCTACGAATGCTCTTCTGCACAGATGTCGTCGTTGGTATCGATATAGCCCTCGCGCAGCAGGTACAGCATGATTTCCTGCACCGCCTGCATGGGGCTCTTGCCGGCGGTATCGATGCGGATTTCAGGATGCTCGGGCAGGTCATAGGGATCACTGATGCCGGTGAACTCGGGGATAATGCCCTTGCGCGCCTTGGCATACAGGCCCTTGCGGTCGCGGCTTTCGCAGACCTCCAGCGAGGTCGCCACATGGATCTCGATATAGGAGCCGTACTGTT
>JBATFE010000457.1:0-4526 GCA_049664445.1 Gammaproteobacteria bacterium | reverse complement strand
CTGCAGGCGCTCGACGGTTACCTGCTGGTGCCGTTATTGTTTTCCGAGGTGGTGGACCTGCACCCGGTGGCGATCATTATCGCCATCCTCATCTTCGGTGGCATCTGGGGTTTCTGGGGGGTGTTCTTTGCCATCCCGCTGGCGACGCTGGTTCAGGCCGTGCTGAATGCATGGCCCGAGAAAGAGGCGCGTGTGGATGATGTCGGGTCGACATCGGCATCGTGATTCAGCAGCAGCGCCTTGTTTATGCAAGGCGATTAACCGGCTACAAGCGCGATGGAATGTGCCGCTGGAATCGCGGATGCAATCCGCTCCCCTGGGTATAGCAATAGTCGTGCGTTAAAGCGCCTTCACTGCCTGCAGTACTTCATCAACATGACCGGCGACTTTTAGCTTGCGCCATTCGCGCCGCAGTATCCCCTTGTCATCGATCAGGAAGGTGCTGCGTTCAACCCCCATCACCTTGCGGCCAAACATGTTTTTTTCCTTGATGACATCAAACAGGGTGCAGACTTTCTCGTCGGCATCTGACAGCAGCTCAAACGGGAAGGCCTGTTTTTCCTTGAAGTTCTCGTGAGATTTCACACTGTCCCGTGAAATTCCGAGGATCACGGTTTTATTGCGGTTGAAGGTATTGATGCTGTCGCGAAAGTTCTGGCCTTCTGTGGTGCAGCCGGAGGTGCTGTCCTTGGGGTAGAAGTACACCACCACATTTTTTCCCTTGAAGTCAGACAGCGCAATGTCCTGCCCGCCGGTGGCAGGCAGCCTGAAATCCGGGACCTTCTTGCCAACGGTAAGCTTGCTCATGGAGATGTATTTCCTGCTTGTCGGTTACTCAAGTCGTGTGACAATCGACGGATGGCTGTTATGTCTTTGCCGGTTCGATCACGGCATCCAGATTCAGCTGGTCGCAGAGTTCCATGAATTCCTCACGCAGTGTGGAGATCTGGGTACTGGCCGGGATATCGACAGTCATGTGCACTGAAAACATGGGGGTACCCGAGTGTGCTGCCGGGTAGCTTGAGGTCACCATTTCCTGGATGTTGATCTGTCGCTGTGACAGGAACTTTGCCAGGTTATGCACGATCCCTGGCTGGTCCAGCGCAACCACGTCAATCCCGTAGGGTAGCTGGTCCGTGCCCGAGGGTTGCAAGGAGGTGCGCCGCGAGGTAATGGTCAGGCCGAGGTCAGATTCCAGTGTGGTTATCTGGTTTTCCAGCTTGGCGATGTTGTTCCAGTTGCCAGCCACCTGCAGCAGCAGGGCAAAATTGCCGCCGAGTACCGCCATGCGGCTGTCAAGTATTGAGCAGCCGCTATTCAGCACGCTGCGTGACAATTCGTTTACAAGGCCTGGCTTGTCCTCTCCGAGTGCGGAGAGCACCAGCTGGTTGTTTATTGCAGCAGGCAATTCGCTCATATCTCCGGGTATCTAGGTGTCGTTCGTGTCCATGGGGTATGTTTCTGGATAGTCTACCATCAATGCTCTGTTGATGGGTCGAAACACCGTTTTCGTGGTGGTTTGTCTTGTCAGTCCGGGGTGGCGCCAGTACCATGTCGATCTTTATTGGGTACGGAGAGACCGGTGATGTTTCAGGGCAGTATGGTGGCGCTGGTTACCCCTATGCGGGAGGGCGGCGATATCGATGAGGCCAGCATGCAGCGCTTGATCGACTTCCATGTCGAGAATCAAAGCGATGCCCTGGTGGTTGTCGGTACAACCGGTGAATCTGCCACCCTGAATGAGGAAGAGCACTGTGACCTGATTCGGCGCGCCGTGGAGATGGCGGCCGGACGCATCGCGATTATCGCCGGCACCGGCGCCAATTCCACCCGTGAAGCCATCGACCTCACCCGTTGTGCCGCTGAGGCCGGTGCCGATGCCTGTCTGCTGGTGACACCGTACTACAACAAGCCGACCCAGGAAGGACTCTACCGGCATTACAAGGCGGTTGCCGATGCGGTGCCCGTTGCCCAGATTCTGTACAATGTGCCCGGGCGTACCGCCGTTGACATGTTGCCCGGCACCGTGGAGCGGCTGGCGGTCATCGACAACATCGTGGGTATCAAGGAGGCCACCGGTGACATGAACCGGGCACGCGAGATCCTTGATTGCTGCGCAGACAACCTCGATGTTTACAGTGGCGATGATGCCACGGCAATGGAGCTGATGCTGCTGGGCGGGCAGGGCAATATTTCCGTGACCGCCAACGTGGCGCCGGCGGCCATGCATGAGCTGTGTGCAGCCGCACTGGCCGGTGACCGTGACGCGGCGACGGCCATTAATGCACGCCTGGACATGCTGCATCGTACCCTGTTTGTCGAATCGAACCCGATACCGGTCAAATGGGCGTTGTATGAAATGGGCCTGATTCCGGCAGGGATACGCCTGCCGCTGACACCGTTGGCAGACCAATTCCATGACACAGTCCGGCAGGCGCTCAAGCAGGCCGGTGTAATCGAACAGTAGGACAGCGTATGCAATTATTCAAATCAACACGGATCTTCATCATGGTGCTTGCCGGTACCTTATTGATGTCAGGCTGCAGCATGTATGACAAGCTTGCACCGGGCGCCAAGAAGGTCGATTACAAGAAGAGCAGGCCGACAGACACGCTGGAAGTTCCACCGGACCTGTCATCGAATACCATCAATGAAGCGCCGGCGTCGATCGATATCGCCGGCACTACCTATATCGACTACGGGACTGACTTGCCGGCCGGCGGTGCGACGGCCGTGTTGCCGAATCAGGCCAACATGCGTGTCGAGCGTGACGGTGACCAGCAGTGGCTGGTGGTGTACGGTGAGCCGGACCAGGTGTGGCCACAGGTCAAGGAATTCTGGTTGCAGGAAGGTTTCCTCATCAAGATGGAAGACCCTCGCGTCGGTATACTGGAAACCGGCTGGCTTGAGAACCGCGCAGATATACCCCAGGGCATGATCAGAAACACGCTCGGCAAGGCCATCGATTTCGCCTACTCGGCAGCGACACGCGACCAGTACCGCACCCGGCTGGAGCGTGGTGTTGAACCCGGCTTCACAGACATCTACGTGACCCACCGGGGCGTGGAAGAGGTCGTGACCGGCACAGCTGTTGACCCCACCACGACCTGGAAGCCACGCCCGACTGACCCGGAACTGGAAGCGGAGATGATCAAACGCCTGATGGTGTTCCTTGGCGTCGAGGAGCAAAAGGCCGCAGTCATGGTCACGCAGGAAACGCAACAGAGTACGCGTGCGCAGCTGGTCTCTGACCGCTCGGGCGACATGCTGGTCATTAACGAGGATTTCTCGCGTGCCTGGCGCCGCACCGGTGTGGCGCTTGATCGGGTCGGTTTTGCGGTCGACGACCGGATCCGTAGCGATGGTATCTACTATGTCCAGTACAATGACCCGCTGGCCGGGCAGAACAAGGAAGGCTTCTTTACAAGGATCGGCCTGTGGTCATCGGATGACGATGCCGAGGGGACGCAGTATCAAATCGTGCTGCAGGCCAATGGCCCCGTGACCAATGTGATCGTGAATAACGCGCAGGGTGAGCGGGATACCAGCTCAACGGCGAAACGCATACTCACATTGCTGGAAGAACAACTGCGTTAGTCGCGGTGCGCTTCGCATCCCTTGGCAGTGGCAGCCGCGGCAATGCCACGCTGGTTGAGGCGGGTGCCACACTGGTCATGATCGACTGCGGATTTTCCTGCCGCGAGACCGAACGGCGCCTGGCACGACTGGGACGCACAGCAGCGGACCTCGGCGCCTTGCTGGTTACCCACGAGCACGGCGATCATGTTCGGGGTATTCCGGTGCTGGCGCGCAAATACGACCTGCCCGTATGGATAACCCGCGGTACACACCGGGTCTTGCGTGACAATGATATACCACGCCTGCAGTATTTTGACGGCCATACAGATTTCAGTATCAATGAATTGCAGGTGCGTCCTTTCACCGTGCCGCACGATGCGCAGGAACCCTGCCAGTTTGTGTTCCAGCATCGGGCGCTGCGCCTCGGTGTACTGACTGATACCGGACGCATGACACCACACATCATCGAGTGCCTGGATGCCTGCGATGCGCTGTTGCTGGAATGCAATCACGATGCGGATATGCTGGCGACAGGTCCGTATCCAGCGACGCTCAGGCAGCGTGTCGGAGGACCGCTGGGGCATCTCAGTAATGCGCATGCAGGCAGCCTGTTATCGCGGCTGGATTGCTCGCGCCTGCAGCACCTGGTTGCGGCCCATCTCAGCGACAAGAACAATCGTCCGCAGCTGGCCCAGGCTGCGCTCGCGCGGGTGCTGGATTGTGAAACCGACTGGGTTGCTGTCGCGGAGCAGGAGACGGGCCTCGACTGGCGGACCATTAGCTGACACCCGGGTCAGCCTGTCGTGGCAACCAACCGCTCCGACAGGAGCATCTACAGGAGCATCTATTAGCGCAGGAGCGCCGTCCCCGGCGCGATCGCGGCGAGAAGCTTCAGCGTCCTGCTTGCGCCACTCACCTGCATCCATTCAGGTGAGTGGCGCTACAGG
>JBATFE010000456.1:0-4178 GCA_049664445.1 Gammaproteobacteria bacterium | reverse complement strand
ACGGTGTTGCCGTGCGCCAGGCCGGTAAGGAACCCTACCGCATCGCACGTGAGTATGTTGATGATGTCATCCTGGTGAGTACCGACGGGATGTGTGCCGCGATAAAGGATATCTACGATGAATGTCGAGCCATACTTGAGCCGGCGGGTGCGCTGGCCATGGCCGGGCTGAAGCAATATGTCGATGACACCGGTGTTCAGGGCGCGAGTCTGGTGGCAATCAACAGTGGTGCCAATATGAATTTTGACCGTCTGCGGCATGTGGCAGAACGGGCACAGATTGGTGAGCACCGCGAGGCCTTGCTGGCCGTAACGATCCCGGAAGAGCCGGGGAGTTTCAGACGCTTTTGTCGTTCCATAGGGAAGCGTGGTATTACCGAATTCAATTATCGCTACGCGGACCCGCAACGGGCGCATGTGTTTGCAGGTGTGCAGCTCCAGCATGGGGATAGTGAACGGCATGAGCTGGTAAAGATGCTGCGTGACGAGGGTTATCCCGTCGCCGACCTCACTGATAGCGAACTGGCCAAGCTGCATATCCGTCACATGGTGGGTGGCAGGGTTCCGGGGCTCCGGGATGAACTGTTGTATCGCTTCCAGTTTCCCGAGCGGCCGGGTGCGTTATTGAACTTTCTGGTAGCGATGGGTAAACGCTGGAATATAAGCCTGTTCCACTACCGCAATCACGGTGCCGACTACGGGAGGGTACTGGTCGGTATACAGGTGCCGGCAAGCAGTCACGGCGCATTCAGGAAATCGCTGGATAAACTGGGATACCTCTACTGGGAAGAAACCGATTGTCTGGCCTATAACCTGTTTCTGGGTAATGGCTAGGTCGACAGGCATCATTGTTATTCGACAATAAAAAAGCCCGGGCTGAATGGCCCGGGCTTTTTTTATCTCGGGTAGGCTAATGCAACCCGGATATTTTTGTAGCTAGCGGCTCTTCTACCGTCCGGCTACTTTACGCCTCACTACCTTCTTCCTGGTAGCGACCTTCTTCTTCGGTGCTGCTTTACGCTTCACTACCTTCTTCCTGGTAGCGACCTTCTTCTTCGGTGCTGCTTTACGCTTTACCACTTTCTTCTTCGGTGCTGCCTTTCTCTTTACTACCTTCTTCTTCGGTGCTGCTTTACGCTTTACTACCTTCTTCTTCGGTGCTGCCTTTCTCTTTACTACTTTCTTCCTGGTAGCGACCTTCTTCTTCGGTGCTGCCTTTCTCTTCACTACCTTCTTCCTGGTAGCGACCTTTCTCGTCACTTTCTTTTTAGTTGCCATACTTACAACCTCCACAGTGTGTTAGCCCAACGTGAGTATAAACAACCAGTAACAAATTACCAGTATTTTTTCAATGGAATTGTTTACGTGGTTGAACGACTGTGTTAGCGGCTACGTGCACGTTTAATTTAATCACAACGTGCAACATACAAAAACGTGTAGCACAACGTGCACTAAAAACTTCGGAAAACGATAGGTGATGTACCAATCGATACAAGCGATGTGATGTGTGTTCGATGAGTGATGTTTTGCATGCCGTAAGTGATGTGACGCGTGTTCAATGTCAGATGCGTTACAACAAGATCAACGCGAGTCATGCTGTGTTGCATCATGCAGCCAGTGTCATCGTGTCAGCTGACGAACAGGTTTTCTGTTTCGGCATAGTTAACAGAATGAACCTGTAAAATGTTAACGAAGCATCAATTCCAGTTACTGCAGAACTTTAAATATTATAAGTATAAACAGATACATATAATGTTCCTGTAACGGTGATCTGCCGTCAGTGTGTGAAGTAAGTCGACACTATGGATGCTCGCAAACAGCGGTCGTGCATGCCTGGAAAATTTCTGATTGCAACGAGTTATTCGAGCGAGAGAATAAAGTCCCAGTGAGTTTCACTGACCGGCATGACGGACAAACGGTTACCGCGCCGCAGCAGTAGCAGGCCGGATAATTCGTCGTGTGTTTTTAATTCAGTCAGTGTGATGATGCGTTTCAGTGTGCGGACATGACGTACATCAACCATGTACCAGCGTGGATGTTCCGGATCACTTTTTGGATCAAAGTATTTTTGTTTTGTATCGAAGGCCGTGTGATCCGGGTAACCCTCACGCACAATTTTCATAATTCCCGCAATACCCGGTTGCTTGCAATTCGAATGATATAAAAATGCCAGGTCGCCCTTTTTCATGTCATCACGCATCATGTTTCTTGCCTGGTAATTACGCACACCATCCCAGGGTTCGGTTTTTCCGGGACGCTTGACCAGGTCTTCAATTCCAAAAACATCCGGTTCCGATTTCATTAGCCAGTAGTTCATTCGAATAATACCTTCCGGATGTTGTTAAAAAGATACAGGCGCAGTGATAAACGCGCTGTCAGCAGTGTCTCTGGTAAATACACGCTTCGGTTGCCACGGCATCCAGCGGGATATCCCAGTCTTTCGGTTCAATAGCGGTTTGTTTCTGTAACTCATACGCAAGCCCGAGCAGACGCGGCTTGTGCCAGTACCGGCGTCTGCGCAGGAAAGCAAAACTGCGGTCATAATAGCCGCCGCCCATGCCGATACGGTGGCCGCTGCAATCAAAGGCCACCAGCGGTGTTAATACCAGGTCCAGTGCGCAGGGTTTGATCAAGCGGCGCCGAACAGGTTCCGGGATACCGAAGCGGTTGAACATCAGCTTATCGCCCGGCCTGAATTCTGCAAACCACAGTTTCCCGTTCGAGAACGGTACCAGCACGGGCAGGTAAAGGGTCTTTCCGGATTCCCACAGTGATTGCATCAGCGGGTAGGGATCGATCTCGCCATCCGTTGCCAGGTAGGCGGCTATTCGCTGGCTCTGTAATACAAGGGCGTGTCGTGCTGTTCGCTGCGCCAATTGTTCGGCACAGTCATCTGCCTCGGCCCGGGTGAGTGATCGCCTTTGCTGGCGGATTCTCTGGCGCAGTCGGGGAGATGACATGGACGAGCCCTGCTGATGTCTGGAGTCTTGTGGATATGGACTAGTGAGGAGGGCATCCTCCGTATGTACCGTTGCAGCTGTTGCCCCTGAACCGAAGGTTCAAGAGGGGGACGGCACTGCTACCTAAGGCTTTCCGCACTTGGCAGACATGCACACTGCTAACAGATTAGTCCCCGGTATTGGTGATTAGGCTCAAGGAGATCTCAGCCGCTATCGAATACAACAGGGGATGCCCAAATTTAATCAGTGATGACGACTATCGCGTCAGTTAAGTTGGTTTTTCCGGTGTTTCGCCAGTGTTTCTTCAATGCGTGAATTCAGTTGCTCGAGCCGGCTTGCCATTGAGAGGCTGTGCTCAGTGTCTATACAGCCTGACTTGATGGCTTCATGCGCCATATTCAAACCTGCCATGACGGCAATCCGATCGATGCCGACAACCTTGCCGCTACTGCGTATTTCCGACATTTTTGCGCTCAGATGTTTCGCCGAGGCGACCAGTTCGGGACGTTCTTCATCCGCACAGGTTACCAGGTATTCCTTATCCATAATCTGGATCTTGACGGCATCGGATTCCTTGCTCATATGCCTGTCTCCATGGATTTAAGCCGTGTCACAATCGCGTCGACGCGGTTGCGTACCTGGTCATGCTTTTCCAGCAGGTTGGCACGCTCATTCGTGATCGAATCCTGCTGCGCGCGCAAGGAACTGTTTTCCTGGCTGAGGCGCTCAACGATTTGCAGCAGGCTGGTCACCTGCTCTTCCAGGCGGGAGAGTTCAAGATCAATCGGTGAGGGGGGCGTTTTATTTGTCATGCGCTCAATATAGTGCGGATAAGCGGCACGGTCAATGCCATGATTGACAGTCAGGTGTGTAACGGGGATCGCTTCCAGTGTGTGGTAATCTACACCGGGTGTGCTGCAGGGTAGCAGCAATACACGCATTACTGTTATTTGCAACGAGGTTTTGCCTTGCCGGATACATTGCCCGTCAGTCACGATGAGCTGGAACAGGCGCTGTCTGCAGCGGCTGCGGAAGGGGGCGCCAGTGAGGCGCATGGTCTGCTGGCCGGTATCATCTGTGCCGGTGGCAAATCGGCACCGGAACTGTGGCTGACGCATTTGCTCGGTGAGAATACCCTGAGTGCCGCGGCTGTTGAGGTGCGCCGGCAGTTAATGGCGCTGCACACCGGTATTTTACGCCAGCTCAACGATGATGCCTT
>JBATFE010000455.1:0-2973 GCA_049664445.1 Gammaproteobacteria bacterium | reverse complement strand
GAAGTTGCAACGCGCCAAGCCCGAGCAGGAACAGGACGAACACCGCAAGGCCGCCAAGCACCGGAACCATCTGGATCAGCGCGAGTACGGCCAGTGCAATCACGATGAATAGCACGCGCATGCCCTTGCCAGCGGTCCCGGCCCGGCCCATGAGTCGCAGCCCGGTATCGCCCACAAAGATCACGCCGGTAAGAAATCCTCCCAGCAGGGACACCAGGTACCAGGCGAGCAGTGGCAGTGCCACCAGCATACCGACCACCGTGACGAGCAGCAACATGACCACAAACGGCGTGACAAACAGGAAGGCAGCACCTATACCCAGGGCGCTAAAGGGTGACCGCCACGGGCCTTCGGCTGCAGCCACACTGAACACCGGAAACAACAGAAAATACACAATGGCCGCCACTGCCAGCGCGGCAACAAGAATAAGCCCGCCACCCCTGCCCTCACGCTCACGGTGCAGCACGGGTTTGGCAATGATGTCGCCGCCAATCTCGGCGTCTGTGGCAATCTGCGGTTCATTGTTGCTGCGGTAGACCAGGTTTCCATTGATCCTGGCACCTGCCAGGATGCGGATTTCTTCAGCCATGATCTCAACGTCGCCCGCAACTTCACCGGAGATAATTACGATCTGCCCCGCCGCCTTGAGTTCCCCGCCTACCTGGCCGGCGACGTTTACTTCCTGTCCCGCCAGCCACGCCCAGCCATCGATGCTCGCGGCAGGGGCGATGACTACTGACTCACCGGCAGCGACGGCATGACCCGCGACCGTGCCGGCGATGGTTACGAAACGTCCGGCGGCACGTACATCGTCCAGCACTTGCGCCCGGATCGTCACGGTCTCTCCGGCAGCCAGTACATCGCCGCTGACCCGTTCATCAATGGTGACGCGTCTTCCTGCGGCCACCACATCACCCTGTACCTGTGCCATGACATCCACACTGCGACCGGCGACGTAAACATCATCGTCTATCACGCCACGCTTGATCACCACTTCGCCGGCGTCCTGCGCAAACAGCGTCGTCGCCGTCATAACGCATATCAGGGGTACAAGCAGCAGCCAATATCTATGGTGAATTACCATAGCAAGATCCTCGTTTAGCGGGCAGATCCATAGTTGAACTTAGTATAGTGATATTTTGACCACCTGTTGAAGCACCGGCACCGGCGCGAACCGGATCATGACAGAAAAATCGCGCCGGGGACGGCGCTCCTGCAGGATGCTTAAACAATGAGTCTGCAGGGTGTACTGTACAAACCCTGCCCTGGTTGATTGAATTATTCGGATCTCACCTCTATGGATCATACAAGCAAACAGCGGCCCAACGACCGCAATGACGCCCCCTCCTTCAGGCCCGGGCCGCGCCTGGTGCTGTTACTCTCTGCAGCGACGGGAAGCACGGCGCTGGTTGCGTTTACCGTTTTTCTTTTCACGGGTCCGTGGCAACTACTGGTTCTCTACAAGGAGACCAGCGCCGTACTGGTATTTGACCTGTGTCTGTCGGTGGTTTTCTTCGCCCAGCACAGCGGCATGATTCGCAACACCTTCAAGGCATGGTTTGCAAGGTTCGCCCCGCAACACTACCACGGCGCCTTCTTCTCGATCGCCTCCGGAATCTGCCTGTATGGCGTCATCATCTTTTGGCAGGCATCGGAGCAGACGCTGCTCAGTGCGAACGACCCGGTGCGACTGGTACTGCGTGCGTTGTTCCTGGCTGCACTCGGGGGCATCATCTGGAGTAATCTGGCGCTGCGCTCATTCGACAGCTTCGGTTTGCGGGCAATCAGCTACCATCTCCATGGTAAACCGGCGCCAGTGGCCTGCTTCACGGAACGCGGTCCCTACCGATGGGTCCGACACCCGCAGTACTTTTGTGTACTGGTGATGATCTGGTGTTACCCCGATCTCACGGCAGACCGCCTGCTATTCAACATACTGTGGAGTATGTGGATCACTGTCGGTACCCTGCTGGAAGAAGGCGATCTGATGGTAACGCTCGGTCACCAGTACAGGGACTACCAGGCGCGTGTACCCATGCTTATTCCCGGCACGGGAAAGACGCGATCAGGACACAATCCTTCCTGAGTTCAGGGAGCAAGCTGCTCGCGAAGGGTTTCGACGCGCCTTGCATTGGTACCCAGGTCACTCAACCCGAGTCGGGAAGAAGAACGCACCTGAATCAATTGCTGGTCGGGAACAAACAGCAACTGCACATCATCCCGGAACTTCATGACCGGCGTTTTGACAACCGCCTGCATGAACGTCCCGTCATCGATGACGATCTCCCACTCTTCCTGCCGGGCGATCCACGATTTGAGTGTTTGCCACTGTTCGGCATCCGCTGCCAGTGGCTCGATGGCCTGTATACCTCGACCGGACTGACTGTTCACGCAATTGGGCAGCGAGCCACACTCCGGCAATGCCCGCAGGATTGCAGGCTTGTCAGGTGCGCTGCTGCATCCCGCCAGTAACAGAACCGGGGTCAACATCAGGGTGCACCGCATACGGGTATGTAATTTCATGGATTCCAGCCTCTTATAGTCAAACCCCAGGAGCAACAGATATTCCGGGGACAGTTTAGCAGGATGCACCCTGCGCACCGAAAATAACAGGCAAGTGAGAGAAACACGGTGCGTGCAGTGCATCCTGATATGAATTCATCCATTAAAATGACAGGTTGATGCCCCCGTAAAGCGCACGTACCATGCTGCCTGCAAGCCCTTACATCACGCTGTAGAATTCTCACCCAAAAGGACACATGTCATCATGAATAGCATGCAGAAAACACAACAGGGTATTTCCGGCATCGGCCTCATCATCATCATGGCGATCCTCGGCGCCGGTATCTACATCGGGCTGCAGTACATCCCGCAATACATCGAGTGCGGCACCGTGGATTCCATCCTGGAGAGTCTCGAGAAGGCCAACAAGGAAACACCCTTCAACAGCGTCAAGGACATCCAGGACAGGAT
>JBATFE010000454.1:0-2540 GCA_049664445.1 Gammaproteobacteria bacterium | reverse complement strand
GGCCGAGGCACGGCAGTTTGAGGCCTTCAACCGGATTTCTTCCTACATGGTGCATGACCTGAAGAACATAGCCGCCGAGCTGGAACTGGTCGCACGCAATGCTGTTAAGCATAAAACAAACCCGGAGTTTATCGATGATGCATTCGCAACCATTGATGACACGGCCGCATCGATTAAACGGCTGCTTGAGCAACTGCGCAACCGCCATGTGAAAGCGGAAAAGCAGGTGACGATTGACCTTGCCATGCTGGTGAATACAGTCCTCGGCAAGCAAGCGGATGTATTGCCGCGGCCGCAGTTGCGGCAGTCCGTCAGCTGTTGCCGGGTGATTGCCGCAAAGGACCGGTTGCAGCATGTGCTGATACATCTGATCGATAATGCCCGCCAGGCAACCGGACAGAATGGCTCGATTACAATCAGCCTGTCTGTCGAGGCTGGCGATGCGCCCATGTGTGTCGTGGCGATTGCGGATGACGGTCAGGGTATGGATGCAGATTTTATCCGGAACCGCCTGTTCAAACCCTTTGATACCACCCGGGGTAACGCAGGAATGGGTATCGGCATGTATGAAAGCAGGGAGTTCATCCGTCAGTTGCAGGGTGATATCAGGGTGCAGAGCGAGCCCGGCAAGGGTACCGTGGTGTCGCTGTATATACCGGCCTGTGAGTGAGTCGTGTTGCTGCAGCCGCGGCCTTGATTTAGCGGTACAGCACTGCGTTAGTGTAGGATGGGCGTCACCCGCAGGGCGAGTGTCCTGCGGAAAGCGGCAGACACAACATGGCATTTGAGATTTATGACTGAGAAGGCTTTGAAACCACTGCTGGTTGTTGAGGATAATCCCGGCCTGCAAAAACAGCTGAAATGGGCCTTCGAGGGTTACCGGGTTTACCTGGCGGGTGACCGTGACAGCGCGATTGAACTGTTGCAACAGCACCGGCCACGCGTGGTAACGCTGGACCTGGGCTTGCCGCCGGATCCGACGAATGCCTCGGAAGGCCTGCAGGCATTGAGCAAGATTCTGCATCTGGCACCGCACACCAAGGTTATTGTCGTTACCGGTAATGATGACCGGCAGAATGCACTGACAGCGGTTTCTCTGGGCGCATACGATTTTTACCAGAAACCGATTGATCCCGATATTCTGGCATTGATCGTTGACCGGGCCTGTAGCCTGTCGGAACTGGAGGAAGAACACCGGCGGTTGGTCACGCAAACATCCAGTTCCGCGCTGAATGGCATTATCGGTTCCAGCGAAAAGATGCTGGCCGCGTGCCGGATGGTGGAAAAGGTCGGACCCTCTGATGTCACAACGCTGATCCTGGGTGAGAGCGGCACAGGCAAGGAACTGTTTGCACGGGCACTGCATAATCTCAGTCCGCGCCGTGAACAGGCATTCATGGCAGTAAACTGTGCGGCCATTCCGGAAAATCTGCTGGAAAGCGAATTGTTCGGTTATGAGAAGGGTGCCTTTACCGGTGCCGTCAAGCAGACGCCCGGCAAGATTGAACATGCCAGTGGTGGCACGTTTTTCCTTGACGAGATCGGCGATATGCCGCAGGCGTTGCAGGTCAAGTTGCTGCGTTTCCTGCAGGAGCGTGTCGTTGACCGCATTGGTGGCCACACTTCCATTCCGGTGGATGTGCGCGTTATTTGTGCGACCCATCATGACCTGGCGCAGGCGCTAAAGGAGGGTTCGTTTCGTGAGGACCTCTACTACCGCGTCAGCGAGGTGGTGATACAGATTCCTGCGTTACGCGAACGTGAAACCGACCGGGTAATGCTGGCGCAGGTGTTTCTCGACCTGTTCTCCAGGGAAAACAGTCGTGACTTTCGCGGTTTTAGCGATGCGGCGCTTCAGAGTATCGAGGGCTATCACTGGCCTGGCAATGTCCGTGAACTCGAGAACCGGGTGAAACGTGCGGTCATTCTGGCAGAAGGGAAACAGATCACCGCGCAAGACCTTGGTTTCGAGGCCGGGTCGGAATCCCCGTCGCTGGATTTGCGTACCGCCAGGGAAGCCGCCGAGCGCAGTGTGATTCAACGCGCCTTGCTGCTGAACAATAATAATATGTCGCATGCCGCCATGGCCCTGGGTATCAGTCGGCCCTCGCTCTATAACCTGATGAACAAGCTGGGTATGGGTGTGTCAGGGAAAGATGTGGGCTGAGCGAGGCGCTGCATGACGGGTCCGGATAGCAAAGCGGGCTGGCGCTATGCCAGCCTGGCTCTCGCCGGCCTGTTGCTGCTGATGCTGGTATTTTATCGTGTGACCTTTGCAAATGTGCTGGCAAAGTGGAACCAGTTGCAGCTCGGTGAATTTGCGCACGGTTACCTGGTACTGGCAATCAGCCTGTATCTGGTCTTCATAAAGCGCAAGCGACTGGCCGCGCTCAGACCCTGTGAATATCCCCTGGCACTGATCGCGGTGGCGGCAAGCAGCCTGCTCTGGCTGCTGGCAACCGTGGTTGATGTTCAAATGGTACAGGATTTCGCATTGCTGCTGCTGCTGATGTGCGTGATATGGACGGTCACCGGCAGCA
>JBATFE010000453.1:0-1678 GCA_049664445.1 Gammaproteobacteria bacterium | reverse complement strand
GACCATCACCGAACGCTTGTCAAAGTATATCCCGGATCCGGTCGTGACGGTCTCCATGCAGCAGTTGAGCGGCAACAAGATTTACGTCGTGGGCAAGGTGGCGCGGCCGGGTGAGTATGTCGCCAATAGCTATGTGGATGTGGTCCAGGCGATTGCCATGGCGGGTGGCATGACACCCTTTGCGGCGGTCAACAAGATAAAGATTGTGCGCCGGAACGGTGAGGAGCTGGAGGCCTATTCTTTCAGGTGCAGTGATATTGAGGATGGCAAGAACCTGGAACAGAATATTGTTTTGAGAAGCGGGGATATTGTTGTTGTTCCATGAGGGGTATTCACTTCCAGGAAACATCTGATTTATTCGTTTTTGCGAACATTCCCTCCGCGTGATCACGTATCGCAAAAAAACTGTAGGGCCGAATTCATTCGGCCACGCCCAGCAGGTCGAATGAATTCGACCCTACAGATACGTAATTCCTTGATATGAGATTACCGCGATACGCTCGCATTGACCGAATTTCATCAATGCGCTTCACCTCCCTAAAAAAATCACTGCCTGTGATTGTTATGGCCATATCCGTGCAGGGACACGCAGCCGAGTGGACGGCTGCACCCGATATTTCACTTCGAAGTGGATATAATGACAACTATCGGCTCACTTCTGCACCGCATTCCTCCGTCTGGGAATCAGTACTTTCTGCCTCATCAAGATTTGGGGTGGCCAAGGAGAATCAGGGCCTGTTTGGAGTTGCCGGGGTCAGGGTTCGACGCTTCTGGGGTGGTACTGGCCTCGAAAGCAGCGACCTGCTCAACAGGGAAGATTACTACTTTAATACGAATGCCTACCACCAGACAGAACTCAACGTATTCAGCGGGAATATTAATTTTATCCGTGACAGCTTACAGGGTTCGGTGGTCGATGAGACAGGCGACGTTTCCAATGCCGATGCAACCCGGATAAGTAAAAGCCTAGGCACTTCATGGGCCCGGACGCTTACAGAAAGAACTTCATTTGATCTGGGTTACCGGTATAACAAGACAAGTTATACGGATACGGGGGATCGCTTCCTCATACCCTACAAGTTCAACCAGTTAACCGCGTCCCTGAACTACCAGGTGACGCCGCGAACCGTGGGGATATTGCAAGGCTCCGGTCGCGCCTACAAGCCGGATACTGGCCTTAATTCCAACACATGGAATATCCAGGCGGGCTTCAACAGTGCTTTCAGTGAAACGATCAATCTGTCCATACTGGCCGGTTATCGTAAAACCAAATCAGACAGCTTGTTTTTGACCGGCTTTTGTGTCGGCGCCAATCCTGGGGCAAGCTTCCCCGACTGCGATGGCGGCATCCCGGTGGCAACGGGCACTGATAAAGGTGAAACGAAAACATCCGGATCCGTCTACAATGCCAGCATCACCAAAAGGCTGGAAAAAGGCTCCCTCAGTGCAACCCTCTCCCGTTCAACCAGCCCTGGCCAGAATGGGCAACTGCTGGACAGCAACCAGTTGCGGCTGAATGGTGTGTACGG
The DNA here is from genome assembly GCA_049664445.1 of Gammaproteobacteria bacterium. Lineage (GTDB taxonomy): Bacteria > Pseudomonadota > Gammaproteobacteria > UBA9214 > UBA9214 > UBA9214. The sequence continues at coordinate 149 of JBATFE010000453.1, read as the reverse complement.
CTTGACAGATATGCTGCAGTCGTCATTGGGGATTCAATACTCGGAAAATGAAACCATCGTCAATGTGTTCGGGCGGGACGCGAGCAATGCGGTTATACAGAATCAAGACAACACGAAACGAAAGTTTTTCAGGATCTCACCACGAATCA
>JBATFE010000452.1:0-5489 GCA_049664445.1 Gammaproteobacteria bacterium | reverse complement strand
CGGGAAGACGGTTGTAGGTCGACATGATGTGATCTGCCATTTTTACATTGTCCAAAATAGAAAAGGCAGTCCGTTACAGACTGCCAGCATTCATTCATCCTGATTTTATAGCCAGTTGCCCGAAAAGCGCAAACCCGGCCAGTGACCGGGTTTGCACTTCATGACGGCTGTCAATCAGAACTGCCTGTACAGAGTTGATCCTGTATCGGTTAAGGGTGCCCCCGTTTACAAGGGAAGACCGTGACCGTGGCCAACCATGCACATCAGCATGGGAATGGACAGCAGGGTGTTGGTGCGCGAGGCCATCAGTGCAACCTTCTTGGCCGCGGCGATCTGGTCTGCGCTGGCGTCCACCATGCCGAGAATCTTCTTCTGGTTCGGCCAGATCAGGACCCAGACGTTGAACAGCATGATGGTGCCCAGCCAGGCACCGACGCCGATGACCGCGGCGCCTTCCTGCAGGGTGAAGGCATTGACGAGGCCAATACCCATGGTTTCCAGTGCGGCGGCACCGGTCACCCAGGTGGCTAAGGCGCTCCAGCGGAACCACAGCAATGCACGCGGGGCCACATACTTGTTGATTGCGGCAGGGCCCGGGCCACCTTCATCGGCCAGCGCCGCGCCCACGGCAGGTACCTGTACGAAGTTGAAGTAGTACAGCAGGCCGATCCAGACGACGCCCGCCAGCACGTGGAACCAGACTTCCAGCGCCCACAGATTGAAGCCTGACATGCCAAGACCCATGACGATCAGTATGGCCAGTATGAAGCCTGAAAGAATGGTACCCAGTACAGATGTTAACGGATTCATTGTTTACTCCTTGTTGTCCGCAGCAGCGATGCCCGCGGGAAATGAAATAGGTGACTAAATTACTCGGGAATGGGAGGATACGGCAGCCATGGCGACAATGCAATATGCCATGCTGTACTTGCATGGTTTAATAACACTCTGATATATATAGATTTAATTCTATTATCCCTGTGGCGATGCAAAACCTTGCCCGGTCTGGAACATGACACTGAATTCGATTGAACTGAGCCTGTTTTCGAGTCGCCTGACCGCCGTATGTGACGAGATGGGTGCCGTGCTGCGGCGTGCGGCCTTTTCCACCAATATCAAGGACCGGCTGGATTTTTCCTGTGCCGTATTCGATACCGGGGGTCAACTGTGCGCCCAGGCGGCACACATACCGGTCCATCTCGGCAGTATGGCGTTTGCCATGCAGGGACTGGTTGCGGGGACGGCGTGGTCGCCGGGTGATGTGCTGATCGTGAATGATCCCTATCTGGGCGGGACGCATCTGCCCGATATTACCCTGATTGCCCCGGTGTTCCTGGGCGATTCCTGTCTTGGCTTCGTTGCCAACCGTGCACATCATGCCGACATCGGTGCGGATTCACCGGGTTCCATGCCGATCTCGACAAGCCTCGATGAAGAGGGGCTGGTGATCTCACCGGTTCTGCTGCTGCGTGCCGGCGCATTGCATGGCGACACGCTGCGGAAAATTGTCGCTGCCACGGCCAACCCGTCGCAGATGGAGGGTGACCTGGCCGCACAGTTGAGTGCCAACCGGGCGGGTGCAGAACGTCTGCTGCAACTGGCACGCGGTATGGGGGCCGACGGCTACCGCGCGGGCCTGGCCGCTGTGAATGATTACGCTGAACGGCTCGCGGCCAGTGAGCTGCGTGCCATACCCGATGGCTGTTATCGCTTTCGGGATGTCATGGATGATGACGGGCTTGGCACTGCGGATATTCCCATTGAAGTGGCGCTGCGGGTCAAATGGGGGGAGATCAACGTCGATTTTGCCGGCACCGCCGCGCAGGTGGCCGGTAATATCAACTGTCCACTCTCTGTTGCCGCGGCGGCCGTGTTTTATGTGTTTCGTTGCCTGATGCCGGCACATACTCCCGCCTGTGCCGGCAGCTTTCGCGCTATCCATTTGTCTGCACCGCCCGCCTGCCTGGTGAATGCACAACGTCCTGCCGCTGTGGCGGCCGGTAATGTGGAAACCAGCAGCCGCATCGTGGACGTGGTCATGGGTGCGCTGGCGCAGGCACTGCCCGCGCGTATTCCGGCCGCCAGCCAGGGGACCATGAATAACCTTGCGATGGGCGCGCGCGCCGGAGGATACTGCTGGGATTACTACGAAACCATGGGCGGCGGCACGGGTGGTGGCAGCCGTGAGGCGGGACTTGATGCCACCCAGTCACACATGACCAATACACTGAACACACCGATCGAGGTGCTGGAAATGGCATTCCCGTTACGGGTGCATCGCTACCAGATACGCAGCGGTTCGGGAGGCGCCGGCAAACACCGCGGCGGTGACGGCCTGCTGAGAGAATTTGAATTCCTCGCCCCGGCCACGGTCACTCTGTTGACCGAGCGTCGACGCCATCCTCCCTGGGGCCTGCAGGCGGGCGCGCCCGGTCAGTGTGGCGAAAACCGTCGCAACGGGGTGCTGTTGCCCGCTAAGATCAGTGCTCAATTTTCCACGGGTGAGCGTCTCTCAGTGTCGACCCCGGGTGGTGGTGGCTGGGGTGCAGCGCCTGCTGAAACGGCCAGTGGCGAACCAGAACAGGGATAACAGCGCATGTGCGGACTATGTGGCGAACTTCGTTTTGACGGTACGGCGCCTGACAAGGCGGCGTTAAGACGGATGACCGGGACACTGGCACGTCGTGGCCCCGATGCGAGTGGCGAATACTTTTCCGGGCCGCTGGCGTTCGGTCATAGACGCCTCGCGGTGATCGATCTCTCCGAGCATTCCAGCCAGCCCATGGTCGATGACACGCTGGGACTGGTACTGGTGTTCAACGGCACGATTTATAACTACCCGGAACTGCGTGAACAGTTGCGGCACAAGGGCTACCGGTTTTTTTCAGACGGCGATACCGAGGTCATCCTGAAGGCCTATGCGGAATGGGGCGAGGACTGCACGCAGCATCTGCAGGGGATGTTTGCCTTCGTTATCTGGAACAGCAACACGCAGCAACTGTTCATGGCGCGTGATCGCTTTGGTATCAAGCCGCTCTATTACAGTATTGGCCGGCAGGGCGTGCGCTTTGCCTCCACCAGCCAGGCATTGCTGGCCGGCGGTGATCTTGATAGTGCGATTGATCCGGTTGCCCTGCACCACCATTTGACCCTGCATGCGGTAGTGCCGGCGCCGCGAACCCTGCTGCAGGGTCTGCGCAAGTTGCGCCCCGGCCATAGCCAGACATTTGACCTGCGAGGCAAGCGTACCCTGAGGCGCTACTGGCAGCTTGATACCACCCCGCTGGACAGGGACATGAGTGAATGGGAATGGATCGATGCCATCCATGAAGCCCTGAGGAATGCGGTGACTAAACGCCGGGCCATTGCGGATGTGCCGGTTGGTATCCTGTTATCGGGCGGACTGGATTCCAGTCTGCTGGTTGCCTTGCTTGCCGAGGCCGGTGGCGGTGAGCTGCTGACATTCTCTGTCGGTTTTGAAGATGAACCGGAGGAGAAGGGCAATGAGTTCGATTGCTCCGACCTGGTCGCTGATTTGTACGGCACGCAACATCATCGCTTTATCGTGCCCAACGAGGAGGTGCTCGCGCGCTTGCCGGAGGCCATCGACAACATGGCCGAGCCCATGGTTGGACAGGATGCGGTGGCCTTTTACCTGCTTGGCGAGCGGGTCTCGCAGCAGGTAAAGGTGGTGCAGAGCGGGCAGGGCGCCGACGAGGTATTCGCCGGATATTTCTGGTATGAGCAGATGCAGGCAGCGAGCGGCACCGATATTGAACGCTTTCGGCCGCTGTATTTCGATCGCACCCACGACGAATACCGGCAAACGGTCACCCCCGGCTACCACGGCATTGACTACACCTCAGCGCGCGTCGCGCACGGCCTGTCCCGCTTCGAGTCAAAGGAGTTTTTAAGCCGCGTGCTGGCCTATGATGTCACCACCCTGATCGTCGATGATCCGGTGAAGCGTGTGGATAACATGACCATGGCCTGGGGGCTGGAATCCCGCGTGCCGTTCCTGGACCAGGAACTGGTGCAGCTGGCGGCGCGTATGCCGGCTGCCATAAAGCTCAAATCCGGTGGTAAATATCCATTGAAGATGATTGCGCGTGGCCTGCTGCCTGACAGGATCATCGATCGTCCCAAGGGCTATTTCCCGGTGCCTTCGCTGAAGTTTGTGCGTGGCAAGGTGCTGGAATTCATGCGCGAGGTGCTGCAGTCACAGGCCTGCAGGGAACGAGGACTGTTCCAGCGTCCGTATGTGCAAGCCTTGCTGGAGCATCCTGAAGAAGCACATACACCGCTGCTGGGCAGCAAGTTATGGCACCTGGCCCTGCTGGAGTTCTGGCTGCAGCGCAATGTTGACAAATCCCCTTGAATGGTTGCTTTTTATCGTCTCGGGCCAGGACTACAATGGCCCCAATACTTACTGCTGTATTCAATGTACTTTACCGAGGATAGATGAATGGATGTAATGGAAAGGATTGATAGTACCGTGAAGGAAAACCCGGTCGTGATTTTTATGAAGGGTACGCCGCAACTGCCGCAGTGTGGCTATTCCAGTCGTACCGCACAGGCACTGGCCGCCTGTGGCCAGGCATTTGCCCATGTGAACGTACTGGCGGATCCCGAGGTTTTCCAGAATCTGCCACGCTACGCCAACTGGCCAACCTTTCCCCAGGTGTATATCAACGGCGAGCTGATCGGCGGTTGTGATATCACCCTGGAACTGTACCAGAAGGGTGAGCTGCAAAAGATGGTCCAGCAGGCTGTCGAAAACGCGTAGTTTCCAGGGAAATGCTGCAGGAGCGGATCGCGGCTGCCATCCGCTCCTGCGGCTAGTATCAATCAGGTATCAGTTTGCCTCAAGCTTCAGCAGTTCTTCGATAATTTCCAGCATCAGTTTCTGACCCTTATCGCCCATCTTTTCCGTGAGCTTGTCGGCATCGCGCTCACCCTCGACCAGCGGGCGGATGCGCCCTGCCAGGATGCCCATGTCGCCGCCGGCCTCCAGCATTTGCGTGGCCATGTTGCCAATGATCTGCAGCGCCTGGGCATTACCGTTTCGCGAGGCATGTATCAGGCCGGCAATGCCGGGCGCGGCCATGCTGGAATCGATGTCGGTCTCCAGCCTGGGCAGGGTGCTCGGATCCTGCAGGCCGCGCAGGATCGATTCCACAATCACGCGGTCTTCATCATCCAGTAGCCGCAGCATGGACTCATCGCGGTTGCCTGACATGATGTCGCGGATGGCGGTCACCAGGGCAGTCCAGTCATTATCGGCGGCTATCTGCAAAACATCCTCCATGTCCGGGACCGAACCGGGGTTGTTGCAATGCATGACGACACGGTGAATGAGGCCTGCATGGGTTTGCAGGATCTGCTCTTGTTTATCGGGTAGTGACATGGCGTTAGAGTCCTTCTGTAGCTTTGATGGGTGTTATGTGCCCGGACTGCTGCGGATTGAATTCATTCCAGCGGTTGATGAC
>JBATFE010000451.1:0-1562 GCA_049664445.1 Gammaproteobacteria bacterium | reverse complement strand
GGGTAACAAAGGAGTAGAGATTTGGACATGGATTCAATGTTTTACTGCATTCCCCAGCAGGCCTACCTGAGCGTCACCACGTGCAAGAACCTGCGCGAGCGGCCGGTCGGCAAGGCCCCGGCAGGTGCCCCGCCGAAGCTGATTGCCTGTGAAAAGTGCCAGATGCACCCGCTGGTCGATCTGGCCCAGATACCGGTGGTATCGCTGGAGGCCTACCTTGGTGGCTCCAAGCCAAGAACCGTCAACCTGAATTCCCCGAAGAACAGGAAGTTACTGGCACAGGTCGCCTGAGCAGCACTTCAATGCGAGTGATCGTTCCAATTATCGCTGCGCCGCCGGTTCTTGCGTGACCGGCGGTCAGGCTTTTCCTTCTCAAAACGTACTTCAAAGCGGCGCTCTGCAAGCTTGCGCCGATGCAGTGTGCGCCGGTTTTTCAGGCCCTTGAACTGACAGGTACACATGGCGGAACTGCAGCCATGCAGTGGCAGCCGTGGCGCTTCATCAAAGGTAAATTGTGTGCCCAGTAACGCCTGCGCTATTTCACAGCCTGGCTGGCCCATTTCCACACCCCAGAACATGGGGTTATTTTTCAATTTATCCAGACCACCGAGTTGCGCATTGGCATCATCGCTGGCATCGAATGCATCGTATTTCTGTACGGTCGCGGCACGACGACGGCCAACGGGCTGTTTGCCACGAAACATCCATATCAGCCCGCCAATGATGCCAACGATAACCAGCAGAATGAGTATTGTTGCCATGGATGCTCCATCATCAATCCATCGTGTATCGCAGGCTTAAGAGTAATGGACTGCCCGGAAAATCTATTGGGCAGGATAAATCCCGACAGTCACGCGCACAATAAGTATCAGAATCATTCCTGTCTCGCAAGGAATACTCCCAGTGTAGGACAGCAGAGCGGTGAATACCGGCATACGGTCACAACAGCGATTTGCTAGAATCGCATGCCATGGATGTGTCCCGAATTATTGAATCACTGAATGATGCCCAACGGCAAGCGGTGTGTGCGCCCACGGATCCCTTGCTGGTACTGGCCGGAGCCGGGAGTGGTAAAACGCGGGTGCTGGTACACCGCATTGCCTGGCTGATTGATGTCGAGGGCCTGTCGCCGTATGCGGTGCTCGCGGTGACCTTTACCAACAAGGCCGCCGGTGAAATGCGTACCCGCATCGAAGCAATGATCAATGCACCGGCATCCGGCATGTGGGTCGGGACCTTTCATGGACTTGCGCACCGCCTGTTGCGCAGTCACTGGCAGGAAGCCGGCTTGCCGCAGGGTTTTCAGATTCTGGATTCACAGGACCAACTGCGGCTGGTGAAGCGCGCCATGCAGACCATGGAACTGGATGAGGCGCAGTGGCCGCCGAAACAGATGCAGTGGTTTATCAATGGCTGCAAGGATGAGGGCCGCCGACCGCAACATATCGAACACCGCAATGATCCCTATTTGAAACGGCAGCTGGAGATCTATGCTGCCTACGAGGCGCTGTGCCAGCGTGCCGGGCTGGTCGATTTTGCCGAGTTGCTGTTGCGCTCCCACG
>JBATFE010000450.1:0-7009 GCA_049664445.1 Gammaproteobacteria bacterium | reverse complement strand
CTACATGATAGAACCGTCACACTGGCTCCATGTGCCGACTGCCGTGATCGACGGGATGCTGAATTCAGTGCCTGTCGAGCTGCTGTTGCTGTTGTTTGCTGTGCTGCTCTGGAAAAGTCGCTTCCTGTACAGGCTACTCGTGGCAACGGGAGATCCTGTGGGTAAACCCGCCGTTGACAGCATCATGTATACGATCAGGGCACTTGGCCTGACCCTGTTGCTGGCGCTGCCGTGGCCGTTGTTGATGATGACACTGGGGTGGGCGCTGGTGTCGGGCCTGGAGGTGTCGCCGTTTTCCGAACAGCTTTCATCTGCGCTGTCGACGCTTGCTCCGACATACTTTTATATTCAGTTTTTCAGTGTGTTGTGCCGGTCGGGCGGTGTCGCAGACAGGCACTTCCGCTGGCCAGGGGAGTTGCCAAAATTATTGCGCCGCGAGTTTAGCCTGTTGAAGATAACACTGTTACCCGCTGCTTTTATTCTGGTGCTGGCTGCAAACGATGATGAGGTTATGTCGCTTGCCGGCGTGGAACGGTTCTCCATGGTGGCTGCCCTGCTGATTATCGCACTGTTCTTCTACCGACTTTCGAGGTTGCTGGTGCAACAATCAATCGTTGCAAAGGCGCATCAACGCTACCTGTGGCTGATACTGACGATTGCTGCGCCGTTGCTACTGGCAGTAGCGGCATTTCTCGGCTATTTTTACACGGCAGGCATGCTCGGTGGTGGACTGTTACAGACCCTGTGGATTGCCTTTGGCCTGGTCATCCTCCACCAGCTTGTGGTGCGCTGGTTGTTGCTGACACAGCGTCGGTTGGCACTGCAGGCTGCGCGTGAGCGATTGAAAACGGCAGCAAAAGAGAAGGCAGCCACCGATGCCGAGATGGAAGGTGTGCCCGCCAAGGTTGAAGAGCCTGAAATAGACCTGGTCGCCTTGAGCGCGGATACCGGCAAGCTGCTCAGCATGATGCTTGTGATTGTCGGTTTCTTCGGTTTCTGGTTCGTGTGGTCCGATATCCTGCCGGCATTCAGTGTGCTGCACGAGGTAACACTCTGGTATACATCGGGGGTCGTTGCCGGAGAGGAAACGCAGGTGCCGGTGTCGCTGGCAGACGTGGCTGTCGCCGTGCTGATTGCCTTTCTCACCATCATCGCCATGAAGCGCTTGCCACCGCTACTGGAAATTGTGCTGATGCAGCGGGTTAATATGACGTCGGGCAGCCGTTACACCGCCAAGACGCTGTATACCTATGCGATTGTGGGTATCGGGATGGTCGCTTTTTTCAATGTGATCGGGATGGACTGGTCCAGGGTTCAATGGTTGTTTGCGGCGTTGAGTGTGGGCATTGGTTTTGGCCTGCAGGAAATCGTGGCGAATTTTATCAGCGGCCTGATCATCCTCTTTGAGCGCCCTATCAGGATAGGTGATGTCGTCACCATCGGAGAGACCGAGGGCGTGGTTAGCCGCATTCAGATCCGCGCGACGACTATTCGCACCTGGGACGGGATGGAATTGCTGGTGCCGAACAAGGAATTTATTACCGGACGGCTGCTGAACTGGACATTGTCGGACCAGATTACACGACTCAAGATTCCGGTTGGCATCGCCTATGGCAGTGATGTGCAAAAGGCCATGTTGCTGATGGATGCAGCCGCCAGGAAAAACGAGACCATTCTTGACGATCCGGCACCGTATATTATCTTCAACGGTTTCGGTGACAATGCCCTGAACCTGGAATTGCGCTGTTATGTCGGGGTACAGGGGCACCGCATCCCCGCGGTGACGAACCTGCACGAGGAGATCAACCGTGCCTTCAACGAGGCCGGTATCAGTATCTCTTTCCCGCAACGAGATGTTCACCTGGATATGTCAAAGCCGCTGGATGTGCGCATCCATCGTGATGACGGGCAGGGTGTGCCAGCCTGAAAAATATCCCCCAAAAAAAGACCCGCACGGTGCGGGTAATTATTGCAGGAAATTATCGAGACTCACCAGCCCGAACAGCCGGCTGACTTCAGTGTACAGCAGCAGGCCGAACACCAGCAGAGACGTCATCAGCACCAGGTTGCTTACCCAGCCATTCTTCAGATCGCCGACCCATGTATAACGGTTGTTCATGAGCAGCAACAGTGCTGCCAGCAGCGGCATGAAAAAGGCGCCGGCGACGGCATAGAAGATGACCAGCCAGACGGGCTTGTTCACGAGCAGCAGCAGCATGGGAGGGATGGCAAGATAGAGAAGATAACCCCGGTAAGCCGCTGAACGGGTGTTGACCGACAACGGTGTTTCCGGACGATAGGTATACTGCTGAAAAAAATCGGCAAACAGGTAGGGGATTCCCTGCCAGACACCCAGCATGGAACTGAAGACCGCGCTCCAGAAACCGATCAGAAAACACCATTTGCCGAACGGCCCGATGACCGATTCCAGGTGGCTGGCAACGCCCAGCACCATTTTCGTGCCGCTGGCGACATCTGCCTCTATACCCGATGAGATGATCATGATAGCGACACCGAACAGGCCGGTCAGCAGGTAGGCGGTTGCCATGTCAAACCTGGAACGCGGCAGATCCTCGCGGCGGGTCCAGTCACGTTCCCGTATCCAGTAGCCATAGCACAACAGGGTGACACTGCCGCCAACACCGCCGATAATACCGAATATAAACAGCACGGAGCCCTCGGGTATCGACGGGATGAGCAGGCCACTGAGGATGCCGGACATCCCGGGAGCGACCCACGCCGCACAGATGATGACAACCAGCAGCATCAGGCCCATGAAGAATTTCATGAGGCGTTCGAGCAGTGAGTAACGGCCGACCATGACCAGCACCAGTGCCAGTAATGAATGCAGCATGCCCCAGACCTCGACCGACAGATCCGGATAGAGTGCGTGTGCAGCCAGGCCGGTACTGGCAATCAATGCCCCGGCGACAATAAAGCTCCACACTACAAGGTAGACAAAAAAGTACAGCGAAATGATTTTTGGCAGGCGTTGTACCCAGCCTTCCAGCAGGGTGGTCCCGGTGGCCAGTTGCCAGCGGGTTAGCCCCTCGGTCATGACATACTTCATGGCAGCGCCAACAAGGACAACCCACAGTATTGCAGTGCCATAGCGGGCGCCGGCCACGGAGGCGGCAATCAGGTCGCCGGCTCCCAGGCCGGTGGCGGCGATCACCAGGCCCGGACCGATATTCCTGAGACTGAATGTTGATTTATTCATGCTGATAGGTACACGCTATTCGTTACACCACGCTGATTGCTATTGCGTAAACAGTCCCTGCCAGCCGTGGTAAAGTAAACCGCTTGATGTTCCGGATTAACTGTAAATGAAGCTGCGAACCCAGATTTCCCTGTTGCTGTTTATGTTCGGTCTGATGCCGTTGCTGGTGGCGTTTGCCATCAATATACCCATGATATTTGACCGCATCGAAATACTATATCACAAGGCCTATGTGCAAAATCTGCGTGCACGATTCAGCGATCTTGACCAGCATATTGCGCGCCGTCACGAGATGGCACGCTTGCTGGCGAGGATTCCGGAGCCGGGCATGCTGCTCTCCGCCGAGGAACAGAAGGATGCACCGGGTCTTGAGTCTGCCCGCAGCGGATACGTCGACTGGGTGAACCAGGCGCTGGTAGACCAGCTTGATATCACGCGCATTCTTTACCTGGATACCGAGGGGAATTCCCGTTTCTGGCTCGAACGGAACCTGAAAACCGGGCGTCTGGAGGCGCGTGAAGAGGAACTGCGCAATGTAAATGTCAGGCTGGTGGAAACCGGCCGGGGCCTGTCGCCGGGTAATGTCATAACAGGTCCCATCGTCATTGATCAGTCAGCGAGAGACACTTCACCAAACCGCTTTATACAGCTCAGTCTCATCAGTCCGGTGGTTATACCTGTGGTGTCACCGGAAAGCGGCGAAGTGCTGGAGCAGCGCGGGGAAGTCATTGTTTACCTTGATATGGGCGGCCTTGCAAATGCCTACCGCGGTAATTACTGGGTGCAAAGCGATGGACGTTATCTGGGAGATGTCATTAATGGTCTGTATGAGAACAAGGCCTTCGATGATTTTCAGGGACTGGAGGAGCTGTTTGCCGGGGGTGTACTGGACCTCTGGGAATTCAAGGGTCAACAGGTCATGTGGGTACCGCTGTTTGATACCGAGGACGCCGGACCGATCTGGGTAGGTCGCAGTGTCGATCCGTCGCCATTGACGCAGCTGTTACACACTGTAAATGTCCGCGTTGCACTCGTTGCCATCGGACTGCTGCTGGTGGTGTTTGTTGTCGCCCGTTTGATTGCTGTCAGGACCGAACGGCTTGGCAATGAACTGACCGATGGCATTTCGCGGGTCATCGAACATGACGAGGCCGTCAATTTTGCCTGGCCTCGACCCGAGGAGCTTCATCAGCTGGGTACCAACCTGACACGCCTGGCAATTACCCATGCAGAGCATAACCGGGCGCTGCATGATTATGCCGAGGAACTGGAAGCATCCAACCGCTACAAGTCCGAGTTCCTTGCCAATGTCAGTCATGAATTGCGTACCCCTCTGAACTCAATATTGCTGTTATCAAAAATGCTGGCGGAAAACGCGTCCGCTCAATTGACTGCTGAGGAAGGTCGACAGGCACAGATTATCCATGATGCAGGTACTGACCTGAAGGCACTTATCGATAACATACTTGACCTGTCACGGGTCGAGGCGCGACAGATGTCACTGCTTTCGGAAACAGTGGACTTGCGCAAACTGCTGACGGATGTGATTGAACTGCTGCGGCCGCAGTTTGACGAAAAGCAGCTGGACATTGACTTGCTCATCGATGCAGATGCGCCCGTGAGTATCGTCTCGGATGGTGAAAAGATACGCCAGATACTGATAAACTTTCTTTCCAACGCAGTCAAGTTTACCGACCAGGGTGGTGTAACGGTCAGGCTGCAGGCAGGAACATCCAGCCCTGTGTGCATCAGTGTGACCGATACGGGCATCGGTATTCCTGCGGGTAAGATTGACATGGTGTTCGAAGCCTTCAAGCAGGCGGACGGTTCAACCAGTCGCCGCTTTGGCGGCACCGGTCTCGGACTGACGATCAGCAGGGAACTCGCCCGCTTGATGGGGGGAGAGATACGTGTCGAGAGTGAGGCGGGGAAGGGGGCCACTTTCTCGCTGTTGCTGCCGCAGCAGATGCCCGAGATGCCGTCAGAGGAGAACCGCAGCGGGGTGTCCCATGTGAAACAGGAACAGTCCGCCGTTGCCGAAATCCCGACAGCCGACTATCAGTCAGCGCGCGTGCTGCTGGTTGATGATGATGTCCGTAACCTGCTGGCATTGACACCGTTACTGGAGCAGTGGGGGCTTGAGGTGATGGCGGCGGGCGATGGCCAGGAGGCACTTGATACACTGGCGACGGCCGGCCCATTCGATGTGCTGCTGATGGATATAATGATGCCGGGTATGGATGGCTACGAGGTGATTCGTCAGCTGCGCAAGCAGCCCGGATTTGCAGATATACCGGTGATTGCACTGACTGCCAGGGCCGGTGATGAAGACCTGCAGCAATGTCAGGCAGCCGGCGCAAATGACTGTGTCGTCAAGCCGCTCGATCCGCAGGCGTTGAAACTTGCACTGGACAACTATCTGACCGATAACACAGCACGCAGCTGAGGGTACAGGAAAGCAGCCATGAATCGATATGCCGACTTCCGGATACTGATTGTCGATGACAACCGGAATAACCTGTTTACGTTACGTGCACTGATCGAAAAGCACATGGATGTCGAACTGCTGGAAGCGGATTCCGGACAGGCGGCACTTGATATCGCGTTGAAGAATCCGCGCATCGACCTGATTGTTCTGGATGTGCAGATGCCGGACATGGACGGCTTCCAGACGGCCACGATGCTGAAGGTCCGGCAAAGGACCCGCGATATTCCCATCATCTTTCTCACGGCGGCCTACAAGACCGACGAGTTCCAGCAAAAGGGTTATGAAGTGGGTGCCGCGGATTACCTGCTGAAGCCCATTGATGACAACCAGCTGATCAACAAGATCAGTACCTACCTGCGCCTGATCGAGAAAGAACGTGACATGAACCGCCGGCTGGAACTGCTGGTGGAGGAGCGCACTGCCGAACTGCGAATGGCAAAGCAGTATCTCGAGAATGTCATTAATAATATGGGTGAGGCACTGCTGCTGCTGAATCCCGATGGCAAGATCAGAACGGCCAACCCGGCCGCCTGTCGCATGCTGGATTACAGGCAGGAGGACTTGCTTGGAATGGCGATTGGAGACGTCTTCGAGGAAGAGGAAGCGGTGCAGGCCAATGCCTTCATGGGGACCTGGCTGGAGGCGCTGATTCGAACCGGTACCATCAGCAGTATCGAGGCAAGTTTTATTGCCAAGGACCAGCGCCGGGTGCCCGTGCTGTTCTCACGGACCGCACTCAAGGACGAGGCGGGAATGATCACGGATATAATCTGTATAGCAAAGGACATGACGGGCTATACACGTGTTGACAAGGTCCGGGAGCAGCGGCCGCAGTGAAAAAAACTGTTCACAGGTTGCAACTCATGATACACAGAGTACACTTCCGAACAGGTTAATTTGGAGTCATTGATGGAAGATTCAGAACCAGAGCAGGGACCGGAAGAAGACATCACCCTGACGGCCGAAGCCCTCAAGGCCATGGGGCATCCGCTGCGTTGGAAAATCCTCTGTACGCTTGGAAATAAAGAGATGTCTGTCGGCGAGATTGTGGAGAAAATCGGCACCTCCCAGAGCAATGTCTCGCAACACCTGGATCAGCTGCGCAACAAGAACATTGTCAAATCACGGCGTGATGCAAACAGGATCTATTACCGTGTCCGTAACGAGGAACTGCTCGAGCTGATCAGTACCATGCGCGGCGTGCTCTGCCAAACCAACCTGGGGGATAATTACTAGTCCGGCCATGCGCCGGCCATGGTCTCATGGAGACCGCAAATAAAAACGGGGGTGTCTCTCGCGAG
>JBATFE010000449.1:0-21733 GCA_049664445.1 Gammaproteobacteria bacterium | reverse complement strand
GGGGTATTGTATGCGGGGATGGGTGTTTTCGTAAGCAATTTTCAGATTTTTGTCATGAGGGCCAAGCACTTCTTTTTTTTCTTCCTGTTTCGCCCATTCGGGTGAGGTGCATCTTTTATCTTTTGGTTTCGCCCTGAAGGGCGAGGCACTTTCTCTTGCTTGCCCAAGAGAAAGTACCCAAAGAGAAGGGCGCCCGGTGCACTCATCGGCTGCGCCGATCCCCTGCGTTCCTCGCCCCTCCGGGGGCGCGCACAACTCGGCAGGTAAACCTGTCTCAGACAGGGTGCGCGCCTGATCCCGGAGTGGCTGCGGTACTCGGTGAGTGCAAACGGGTAGAGGGGGCGGCTGGTTTTAGGTGTTGGTTTGACTTTTCCCCCGTCTGGCGCAGCCGAGCATCGCAGTAAAGACCGGGGGAAGCTCGCGCCTGTTTGAGCGTAGCGAGTTGCGCGGGCGCCGGGCTTTACGAGAAGCGCAGGGGACCCGCGTAGCGGGCAAGCCTCCGGGATCGCCTTTCTTTTGGATACTTTTCTTTGGCGGAGCAAAGAAAAGTATCTCGCCCGTATGGGCGAAACCGGAAGCGGAAAATAGGACTAAATTTAAAGGCTACAAATTATCTGGGTAATTCAGAACTACCCATCAAATACTCATCCACCGCCCGGGCGCACTGCCGCCCTTCACGGATGGCCCACACAACCAGCGACTGTCCGCGGCGCATATCACCGGCGGAGAACACCTTGTCGATGGACGTCTGGTATTGCTCGGTGTCGGCCTGCACATTGCCGCGCGGATCGAGTTGCACACCGAGTTCTTTCAGCATGCCCTCGTGTAACGGGTGCACAAAACCCATTGCCAGAAGTACCAGATCGGCTTTTAGCTGAAATTCACTGCCGGGGATCTCTTCCATTTTCCACTGGCCGTTGTCATCCTGTGTCCAGTTCAGGCGTACACAGTTGATGGCGGTAACCTTGCCCTTTTCGCCTTCAATGGACCTGGTGGCGACCGACCACTCACGAATGGCACCTTCATCCTGGGAGCTGGAGGTGCGCATCTTGTTGGGCCAGTCCGGCCAGGTCAGGGCCTTGTTTTCCTTTTCCGGAGGCTGCGGCAGGATTTCCAGTTGTGTTACAGACAGTGCGCCCTGCCGGAATGAGGTGCCGATACAGTCCGAGCCGGTATCACCACCACCGATCACGATCACATGCTTGCCCGTTGCCGTGATCGATGCGATATCGTCAATGACGTCCCCGGCGTTGCGCTTGTTTTGTTGCGGCAAGAAGTTCATGGCGAAATGTACGCCATCCAGATCCCGGCCCGGTACCTCCAGGTCACGGCTGTGTTCGGAACCGCCGGTCAGGACCATGGCATCAAAGCGCTCGAGTAAATCCTTTGCCGCCTTGGTGACGCCGATGTCAGTGCCGGTGTGAAACTTGACGCCTTCCGCCTGCATCTGCGCCATGCGGCGGTCGATAATGTGTTTTTCCATCTTGAAGTCAGGTATGCCGTAGCGCAGCAGTCCGCCGATGCGGTCGTTCTTCTCGTATATTTCCACTTCGTGCCCGGCGCGCGCCAGTTGCTGTGCACAGGCCATGCCCGCAGGCCCGGAACCGACAACGGCAATCCGTTTGCCGCTCTTGTGTTCCGCGATATGTGGCTGGATCCAGCCCTGTTCCCAGCCCTTGTCGATGATTGCACACTCAATCGTCTTGATGGTGACCGGGTTGTCATCGATGTTCAGTGTGCAGGCGGCCTCGCAGGGTGCAGGGCAGATGCGGCCGGTAAATTCCGGGAAGTTATTGGTTGAATGCAGTACCTGCAAGGCCTGCTGCCAGTCGCCCCGGTATACCAGGTCATTCCAGTCCGGAATGATGTTGTTCACCGGGCAGCCCTGGTGGCAAAAGGGAATGCCACAGTCCATGCAGCGCGCACCTTGCTGGCTCAGTTCGCTCTCTTGCAGCGGGATGACAAACTCTTTGAAATGCTGGACACGGTCTGCAGCCGGTGCATAGGTGCGGTCAAACCGTTCGTATTCCAGAAAACCGGTTGGTTTACCCATGTCTAGTGTCCTCCCTTGACAGCCAGCGAGGTGGCTGTTTGGGCAGCCTGCATATCCTGCATCGCGCGCCGGTAATCAACCGGCATGACCTTGACGAATTTCGGTAAATACTCATCCCAGTTATCCAGAATGGTGCGGCCACGCGCACTGTCGGTATAGTGCACATGTTTCTCGATTAACCGGTGCAGGCGCAGGGCGTCGTAGCGGGTCATATCGTGACTGAGGTCGACGCGTCCGTGCGTTTCCAGGTCACCGCCCTGGTGATCCAGTTGTTCCAGTGCATCGTCTTCCGCAGGGATCGGTTCCAGTTCGACCATGGCGAGGTTGCAGCGCTGCTCGAAGTCACCGCGTTCGTCCAGCACGTAGGCAATACCACCGCTCATACCGGCGGCGAAATTGCGTCCCGATTCCCCGAGTACCGCGACGACACCGCCGGTCATGTATTCGCAACCATGATCGCCGACGCCTTCAACGACTGCGGTTGCGCCGGAGTTGCGTACCGCGAAGCGTTCACCAGCGACACCGCGGAAATAACATTCCCCGCTGATGGCGCCGTAAAGTACGGTGTTGCCAACGATAATATTTTCCTCGGCTACAATCGGTGTCTGCCGCGGCGGGTAGACCACCAGGCGACCGCCGCTGAGACCCTTGCCGACGTAGTCGTTGCCTTCGCCGATCAGTTCCAGGCTGACGCCGTGTGCGACAAAGGCACCAAAGCTCTGGCCTGCGATGCCATGCAGGGTGACACTGATGGTGTCTTCCGGCAGGCCGGCATGGCCATAACGCCTGGCAACTTCACCTGAGAGCATGGCGCCAACGGTACGATTGGTATTGCGTACCGGCAGGTCGATTTTTACAGGTGTCCTGTTGTCCAGCGCCGCCTGTGACAGCCTGATCAGTTCATTGTCGAGCGCCTTGTCGAGACCGTGATCCTGTTTCCCGGTGTGATAGATGCCCACGCCCTGTCCAGCGGCCGGTTTGTGCAGGATACGGGTGAAGTCCAGCCCCTCTGCCTTCCAGTGATTGATGGCCTCGCGCATGTTGAGGTGCTGGGACTGACCGATCATGTCGTCGAATTTGCGGAAGCCCAGCTGTGCCATCAGTTCGCGGATTTCCCCGGCAACGAAGAAAAAATAGTTCACCACGTGCTCCGGCTTGCCAGTGAAGCGCTTGCGCAGTTCCGGATCCTGGGTGGCAACACCCACCGGGCAGGTGTTGAGATGACACTTGCGCATCATGATGCAGCCCTCGACGATCAGGGGTGCAGTGGCAAAACCGAATTCGTCCGCACCGAGCAATGCGCCGACAACGACATCGCGGCCGGTACGCATGCCGCCATCAACCTGCACGGCAATGCGGCTGCGCAGGTTGTTCAGCACCAGCGTCTGGTGGGTCTCGGCCAGGCCGATTTCCCAGGGTGAACCGGCATGCTTGATGGATGTCAGCGGGCTGGCACCGGTACCACCGTCATAACCTGCAATGGTGACGTGATCGGCATGCGCCTTGGAGACGCCGGCGGCAACCGTGCCGACACCGACCTCGGCCACCAGCTTGACACTGATGTCTGCACGCGGGTTGGCGTTTTTCAGATCATGAATCAGTTGCGCCAGGTCCTCGATGGAATAGATGTCATGATGCGGTGGTGGCGAGATCAGCCCGACACCCGGTGTCGAGTGTCGCACCTGTGCAATGATGGCGTCGACCTTGTGACCGGGCAGCTGTCCGCCTTCACCCGGCTTGGCTCCCTGGGCTATCTTGATCTGGATGACGTCGGCGTTGACCAGGTATTCCGTAGTGACACCAAACCGGCCGGAGGCCACCTGCTTGATGGCCGAGCGTTTTGAATCGCCGTTTTCCAGTGTCTTATAGCGCTCCGGCTGTTCCCCGCCTTCGCCGGTATTGGATTTGCCGCCGATGCGGTTCATGGCAACGGCCAGTGTCGAGTGGGCCTCGTAGGAGATCGAGCCGAATGACATGGCGCCGGTAGAGAAACGCTTGACGATTTCCCTGGCCGGTTCGACCTCCTCCAGCGGTACCGGCGCGTTGCTGAAGTTGAACTCGAACAGCCCGCGCAGATTCAGCAGGCGCCTGTTCTGTTCGTTAACCAGTTGCGCAAATTCCCTGAAAGTGCTGGCATCATTGGCACGGGTGGCATGCTGCAGTTTGGAGATGGTGTCAGGTGTCCACATGTGGTCTTCACCACGCAGTCGGAAGGCATAGTCACCGCCCACGTCCAGACTGTTCCGGTAGACGGGCGCATCGCTGTAGGCGTCACGATGCCAGCGCACGGTTTCCTCAGCGACCTGTTGCAGGCCGATGCCTTCAATAGTCGTTGCTGTACCGGTGAAATACTTCTCAATGAATGCCGTGTTGAGGCCAACGGCGTCAAAGATCTGCGCACCGCAATAGGACTGGTAGGTGGAGATGCCCATTTTCGACATGACCTTGAGCAAGCCCTTGCCAATCGCCTTGATATAACGCTTCTGGATTTCGTGCTCGTCCAGTTTTTCCGGTAACTGGTCACGAACAGAGATCAGTGTTTCAAAGGCCAGGTAGGGATTGATGGCTTCTGCCCCGTAACCTGCGAGTGTCGCGAACTGGTGTACCTCGCGGGCGGCACCGGTTTCAACCACCAGGCCGGACGCGGTACGCAACCCGGTGCGTACAAGGTGATGATGTACGGCGGAGGTGGCCAGCAGTGCAGGGATGGCAATGTGGTCGATGTCGGTGCCGCGGTCCGAGAGGATCAGGATGTTGAAGCCATCGCCCACCGCCTGTTCAGCCTGCCGGCAGACGGCATCCAGTGCCGCTTGCATACCATCTGCACCCTGAGCCGCCGGGTAACAGATATCAATGGTGCGGGTGCGGAAGGCGCCTGCAGTGTGGTCCTCGATGTGGCGAATGCGTTCGATATCGGTATTGGTGAGGATCGGCTGACTGACTTCAAGGCGCATATGCTCGCCTGCGGTTTCATGCCCCAGCAGGTTGGGGCGCGGGCCGATCAGTGAGACCAGCGACATCACCAGTTCTTCACGGATCGGATCAATTGGCGGATTGGTGACCTGGGCGAAGTTCTGTTTGAAATAGTTCGACAGTGGCTTGGACTTGTTCGAGAGCACCGCAACCGGGTTGTCTGCGCCCATGGAGCCGATAGCTTCCTGCCCGGTCACCGCCATGGGAGTCATCAGGAACTTGATATCTTCCTGCGTATAGCCAAAGGCCTGCTGCCGGTCGAGCAGCGTGTCTGTATCCGGTGCCATCGGGCTGATTTCACCCGGCAGGCTACCCAGACGAATCTGTGTTTTCTGTAACCATTCCTGGTAGGGGTGCCTGTTGGCAAGATTGTTCTTGAGTTCCACGTCATCGATGATGCGTCCCTGTTCCATGTCGATCAGGAACATCTTGCCGGGTTGCAGGCGCCATTTCTTGACAATGTGCTCTTCCGGGATGTCCAGCACGCCCATTTCCGAGGCCATCACCACCAGGTCATCGTTGGTGATCAGGTAGCGCGCCGGACGCAGACCGTTGCGGTCCAGGGTTGCACCAATCTGGCGGCCATCGGTAAAGGCCACGGCCGCGGGGCCATCCCAGGGCTCCATGACGGCGGCATGGTATTCGTAAAACGCACGGCGTTTTTCATCCATTAACGGGTTGCCTGCCCAGGCTTCAGGAATCAGCAGCATCATGGCGTGCGCCATGGAGTATCCTCCGGTCACCAGCAGTTCCAGTGCATTGTCAAAGCAGGCGGAGTCAGACTGGCCTTCGGAAATCAGTGGCCAGAGTTTTTGCAGGTCATCCCCGAACAGTTCGGAGGCCATGGAATGGCGGCGGGCATTCATCCAGTTGATGTTGCCCCGCATGGTATTGATCTCGCCGTTATGCGCGATCATGCGAAACGGGTGAGCGAGATCCCATGAGGGGAAGGTGTTGGTTGAAAAGCGCTGGTGTACAAGCGCCAGGGCCGAGGTCAGGCGCTTGTCATTCAGGTCTGCGTAGTAGGTATTGACCTGGTTTGCAAGCAGCATGCCCTTGTAGCACAGCGTGCGGGTTGACATGGACGGGACATAAAAACACTCACTGCCATCGAGGCGCGATTCGCGGATCGTGTTTTCAACACGTTTGCGGATGACGAACAGTTTGCGTTCAAAGTCATCCGCTGTCATGCAGTTAGCCCCGCGCCCGATGAATACCTGGCGGATAACCGGCTCGACCTGCTTGACGCTTTCGCCGAGGCCGGTATTGTTCGTCGGGACATTGCGCCAGCCAAGCAGGGTCTGGCCTTCCTCGCTGACAGTCTGCTCGATTGATTGCTCGCAATGGCTGCGCGTGGCCTGATGTTGCGGCAGGAACAGCATGCCGACGCCATAGATGCCCGGCTCCGGTAAATCGATTCCAAGCCCCTTGCACTCTGCGCGAAGGAATTGATCCGGAATCTGTATCAGCAGGCCGGCGCCGTCGCCGGCGCTGGGATCTGCGCCAACTGCGCCGCGATGAGTCAGGTTTTCGAGGATACGCAGGCCCTGCTGCACAATTTCATGGCTTTTGCGGCCTTTGACGTTGGCGACAAATCCGACACCACAGGCGTCATGTTCATTGGCAGGGTCATACAGGCCCTGTATTGGAGGCAGTGTGCCAGTGATCATCGGAAATACCTTTAATTACAATAAATTGCAGCAATGTGGCCCTTGCTGGACTGGCGGGAAACCTGCGTATGCGACCGACAGCCAAAAGGCCAAACAGTATAGCGCCGGACGGCCACTGGTTCAATTTGGATGGGTGTGTTTTTCCCTTTTACTTTCAGGGGTATGCAAACAAGGTGTGTGCCGTTACTGGGGCTGCGCCTGCATGAAGACGACGCGATAGCCGCGCTGGATTTGTTCATCACGACTTTTCAGCAGGGCCGATTCGGCTGCCTCATGGTCTGTAAAGTGCTCACGCTTTACCCGTCCGGAGGCGCCCTGGTAGCCCCATTCACGAATCAGGGTCCAGCCTTCAAGCAGGTCTTCCTGCAGATGCAAATGGTAATAGCGGGGTGCCTTGTCACCCTCGGGCGGGATCTGCATGTAGATGCGCATTGCGATAAATTAGTGGTTACGGGTGCGTAGTGTCGACTGAGGGTAACTGACAACGCAACACAATATAGTTGTATTTATACTCTATCCTTCAGTTTTCCTTGAGTTCTGTTTATAGCGCCGGATTGAAGGTGCGTTCATATTCAGCGATGGCATAGCGGTCTGTCATCCCGGCGACATAATCGGCCACGGCGCGGGCGCGTCCCTCCCTGCCGTTAGCCGCTTCCAGCTGGCTGACGTGTTGCTGGGCCTCGTTCGGCATGAGACGCGGGTCATAGATATAGGCTTCAAACAGGGCGGTAATGGTGCGCGCCGCCTTTGCGCTCATGCGGTGGACACGGTAATGCCGGTAGAGACGGGTGCGCAGAAAGCGTTTCAATTCAAGGTTCTTTTCACGCATGCTGTCACTGAATGCAATGAGGGCCCCGTCATGGTGACGCACTGCATCACTGCTGTCCGGGCTGGCACGTTGCAGGTTGACCTGGCTGGTTTCAACAAGATCAATCACCTGGCAGCCTATCAGCCGGCGAACCACTTCATGAATGGTGCGTCGTGGCGCGAGCTGCGGATACAGCGAGCGTACGGTTTCGTACTGCTCCCGAAACAGCGTGATATCCGTCAGTTCCTCGACGTCAATCAGGCCGGATCGCAGGCCGTCATCGACATCGTGGCTGTTGTACGCGATTTCATCGGCGAGGTTGGTCAGTTGTGCTTCCAGAGAGGGCTGTCGTTTTTCTATAAATCTCCGCCCGAGTTCACCCAGCGCCTCCGCATTTTTCAGCGAGCAGTGCTTGAGTATGCCTTCACGGGTTTCAAATGTGAGATTCAGGCCGTGAAATTCCGCGTAACGCTCTTCCAGTTCATCAACGACGCGCAGCGACTGCAGGTTGTGCTCAAACCCGCCATAGTCTTTCATGCAGGCATTGAGTGCGTCCTGGCCCGCATGCCCGAACGGCGTATGGCCAAGGTCGTGTGCCAGTGCAATGCCTTCGGTCAGGTCTTCATTCACTCGCAAGGCACGTGCGATCGAGCGTGCAACCTGGGCAACTTCTATCGAATGTGTCAGACGGGTGCGAAACAGGTCGCCTTCATGGTTGACGAATACCTGGGTTTTATACTCCAGGCGACGGAAGGCCGCCGAGTGAATGATGCGGTCACGATCACGCTGGTATTCACTGCGATAGGCCGGTGCGGGCTCGGCATACTGGCGCCCCCTGGTGCTGGCGGGATTGGCAGCATAGGGCGCAAGCGCGCTGCCATGGTCGGTTAGCGCCGGCGTGTTCAAGCCGCCGATCTCAGTGTCTCGCCGAGCAGTTCTGCCTTGAAGTCTCCCGTAACGATGGCATCACCGATTGCTTTCAGCAGTACCAGCCGCAGTTCACCCTCAACAACCTTCTTGTCAATGGCCATAAATTCCATAAATTGTGCCTCATTCATTTCAGCTGGAGGTGAGGTGGGCAGTCCAGCCAGTTGCAGCAGATGTTTCGTACGTTGCACCACATCAGCTGGCAGCCAGCCATGGCGTGCGGACAAATCAGCGGCCATCAGCATGCCGGTTGCGACGGCCTCGCCGTGCAGCCAGTTGCCATAGCCGGTACCGGTTTCTATGGCGTGGCCGAAGGTGTGACCCAGGTTTAGCAGGGCACGCTGGCCGCTCTCGCGTTCATCAGCAGCGACTATTTCTGCCTTGATTGAACAGGAATGTTCTATGGCATGGGACAGTGCCTGTTTGTCGCGAACCCGCAGTGCAGCCATGTTGGCTTCCAGCCACTCAAAAAAGCCGGCATCACGGATCAGTCCGTACTTGATGACTTCCGCGAGACCTGCCGAGAGTTGCCGGTCATCAAGGGTATCCAGTGTGTCGGTGTCTATGACTACGCACCCGGGCTGGTGAAAAGCGCCGATCATATTCTTTCCCAGCGGATGATTAACGCCGGTTTTACCGCCGACCGAGGAGTCCACCTGGGCCAGCAGGGTCGTCGGTATTTGCAGGAAGGCCACGCCGCGCTGATAACTGGCGGCCGCAAAACCGGTTATATCCCCGACGACACCACCACCCAGTGCGACCAGTGTGCAATCACGGTTAAAACGCTGTTTCAGCAAGGCCGTGAAAATGGTATTCAGGGTGTCGAGATTCTTGTACTGTTCGCCATCGGGAAGAATCACTGACGCCGTTTGAAAATCCGCCAGCTGCTGCCTGACGTTCTCCAGGTAGAGGGGCGCAATGGTGTCATTGGTGACGACCATTACCTGTCGACCGCGTATGTGACTGGTCAGCAGTTCCGCATTGCCAAGCAATTGTTGTCCGATGTGTATGGGATAACTGCGACTGCCGAGTTCAACTGTCAGGGTTTTCATGTGTCAATTTTTGAGTGGTCGGGTAGTCGAGCATATCCATAAATGATAGTCGAGAGCAAAAAACCGTGCCCGTTACTCCAGTCGACGCATGATTTTACTGACTACGTCGCGTACCCGCATGCCATCCGTCTCTATGACAAGGTCGGCGATCTCGCGATAGAGGGGGTCACGAACGGCCATCAGTTCTTCAAGTTTTGCGCGCGGGTTATCGGTCTGCAGCAATGGTCGGTGGCGGTCTTTTTGAGTGCGCTTCAGCTGCTGATTAACAGAGGCATGCAGGTAGATCACCCTACCGCGTGTTTTAAGGTGTTCCCGGTTGAGCGGATCCAGTATCGCACCACCACCGGTTGCTAGCAGGATATTAGGTAAACGGGTCAGTTCATCAATGACAGCCGCCTCACGCTTGCGGAAACCGCTCTCGCCCTCCAGTTCGAATATCAGCGGGATATCCACTCCGGTACGTGATTCGATCTCGTGATCACTGTCGAGGAAGGGCAGGCCCAGCTGTTTTGCCAATTGTCGGCCGATGGTGGATTTTCCGGCACCCATTGGGCCCGTCAGAAATAAACTGCCCGGCGTTTTCATGCCGGGCAGATATGCCAGATTATGTGCTTGCTGGCAAGAGTTGCCAGCATCATGCGACTAGATATTGAGGTCTTCCTTGACGATCTTGGGGGTCACGAAAATCAGTAATTCCGCCTTGTCATTGGTAATGGACGTGTTCTTGAACATCCAGTCAACCAGTGGCAGTGAACCGAAGAACGGTACCCGGTCAATCTCCTCAATCTTTTCCTGCTCATAGATGCCGCCAAGCACCAGCGTTTCACCATTATCAACCAGGACCTGGGTAGAAACCTCATTGGTGTCGATACTCGGTACACCGAGGTAGATCTCGCCGACGCTGTCCTTCTTGACATCCAGATCCATGATGATGCGATCATCGGGTGTGATCTGCGGGGTGACTCTCAGTTCCAGTACGGCATCCTTGAATGACACCGAGGTGGCGCCACTCGAGGTGGCTTCCTGGTAGGGAATTTCAACACCCGACTGAATAAAGGCTGTTTTCTGGTTGGACGTCAGTACCCGCGGACTCGAAATAACCTCGCCCTGGCCCTCGGCCTCCATGGCGGTGAGTTCCAGGTTGAGCATATAGCTACCAATCTTGCCGACGGCGAGACCGATGGAACTGGTTGCTCCGATAACCGGCAGATCAACCAGCAGCCCATCGGGTGAAAAGCCAGGGTCAATGATGTTGTTATCTCTGATGCTGTCCAGGGTGCCGCCTGCTGCTATGATGTTCTCGCCATTATTGAATGTGGTTTGCTTGCTCCAGCCAAACTTGACACCCAGATCCCGGGAGAAGTCGTTGCTCGCGATCACGATGCGTGACTCGATCAGGACCTGCCTGACAGGAACGTCAAGGGTGGCAACCAGCTGTCTGATTTCTACCAGTTTTGCGGCAGTATCCTGTACCAGCAGCGTATTGGTGCGTTCATCGGTGGTTACCATGCCACGATCAGACATCAGCGTGGTATCGGTACTCTTTAACAGTGAGGCCAGCTCTGATGCCTTGGCGTAGTTGACCTGGATGAATTCCGAATACAGTGGTTCCAGCTCCTCAATCTGCTTCTGCGATTCCAGTTCCAGTTTTTCGCGAGCCGCGATTTCTTCACTGGGTGCAACCAGCATCACGTTGCCGCTCTGGCGCATGGCCAGTCCCTTGGTCTTGAGGATGATATCAAGCGCCTGGTCCCAGGGTACATTCTTCAGTCGCAGTGTCAGGCTGCCGCGGACGGTGTCACTGACGACTACATTGAGACCCGTAAAGTCTGCGATGAGCTGTAATACAGAGCGGACTTCTATGTCCTGGAAGTTCAGTGACAGCCGTTCACCGGAGTAGCCGAACTCGTCTTTCTTGCTGGCTTCGACCTGTTCCTTGGTCAGCGCCTTCACCTCAATGGTGAACTGGTTGTTCGACTGGTAAGCCAGGTAATCATAATCGCCCATGGGAGTGATCACCATGTGGACATTATTACCTCGTGTGTAGGTATCGATGGTTTTGACCGGGGTTGCAAAATCGAGTACATCCAGCCGGCGTTCCAGTTCTTCCGGCAGCTGGGCACGGTAGAAATCGACAATCACCTTGCCACCCTGTTGCTGCATGTCGACCGGGATTGACGGGTCCGAAAGGTTGACGATGACACGGCCCTGACCTTCTTCACCACGACGGAAGTCGATGTTGGTGATGGTATCTGTGCCACCGCCGGCTGCGCGTGATGCAACTACAGCCGCTTCTGATTGCTCACTGCCGGCGTTTTGCACGACCAGGATCACCTGGTTACCTTCTGTACGTGCCTCGTAGGGAACCATGTCCACCAGATTAACGACAACACGTGTGCGGTTCTGTGCTTCAACGGCGGTTATGCTTTCCGCCATACCAATGCCGATGCTTTGCGAACGTTGTGCCAGACCGTTGCCGGTATCCGGAAAGTCCAGGGCAATACGCGCTGGATTATCAATGGTAAAACTCAACGGTGCAGGAGCGGGTTTGCTCAGTGTCAGGGTGATTTGTGCCTTGTTGCCGGGCAATTCTGCAAAATCTATGGATTGCAGCGTATTGCCGGTCACCGTATCCGCAGCACTGGCAGGTATAATGATACCGGCAAACAGACAGCCTGCGGCAAGTGCGCCGCGCCAAAGCTTGCGGGTGTGATGTTTGATGGTTTGCATCATTGTTGTTTCACCTGTTGACGAGCGGTCTGGCATGTTTCCGATCATTGATTTCACCCTGTGGGATTATTCGCTGATTGCTATTGATGACTGACGTTCTACCCAGCCACCGATACCATCAGGCACGATTTCTGTAAGTTCAACCTCAAAGTCTGTGATGCGCGTGATTTTACCGTGATTCTGACCGGCATAATTTCCGGGTTGTACTCGATGAATGGTGCCATCTGTATCGTTAATCAGTGCCCACTGGTCCTCGCGTTGTTCCAGTGTCCCCACCATGCGCAGGCTGTCGAGTGGAAATTCCTCGAGCGGCTCGGTAGGCCTGTCAAAATCAGGTTTTATCCCGTTATTGCTGGGAACATTGGTTACTGCCCTGGTATGTGAAAATGTGGGTTCGGTAAACGGGTCGCGCAAATCAGTCGCCTGGTAGGCGAAAGATTCGTATGGCTGAAATTCAGGTAACGGTTCAATGGCCGATTTTTGCTGACTCTTGGTCGTTCTGACATAGTCTTCCAGGTCGGCACTCGGATTATCCGAACAGGCAAGCAGGCTGCTGCACAAGGAGACGATGGTCAGCCAGCGTGCCACATAACGATGGTTTTCAGTCATCAACTGCCCCCTCCTTCAGTCTCTTCGTCATCTTCGATATAGCGATAGGTCTTGGCAGTCAGGTTCATACCCAGCAGGCCGCTATCGCCAACGCGGCTGATGCTGACATCATGGATTGTTACAATGCGCGGCAGTGCAGCAACGCCGCTGATAAATTCTCCAAATTCATGATATCCGCCGATCACGCGGATGCTGATCGGTAACTCCGCGTAGAATTCCCTGGGAGTTTCGGCGCGTGGCTGAAATAATTCAAATTCAAGTCCGCTGGCCAGACCTGTCTGGGAGACATCCACCAGCAGGTCGGCAACTTCTGTCTGGTTGGGTAGCTGGCGCAGCATGGCGCCAAATGATTCACGCATTTCCTCGAGTTGTTGTTCGTAGGCTTCCAGGTTGGCAGCCTGTTTCGCCTTGGTTTCGAAAATAACCTTCAGACCTACCTCTTTATCCTCGGCGCTTTCCAGATCAACAAGCTGGTCCTTGGTATGGAACCAGTAGCCAAGAAAAATTACGGCTCCCATCAGGAACAGGATGATCACTGCACGTGCCGCGGTTGGCCATCGGGCGATATCAGCCAGGTCCAGTTCATTCAAGTTCATATTCATGGTGTAGCCCTGGCAATATCATCAACAGGCTTGCGAGGTTTCTGGTTGCCACGCAGGGTAAAATTGGCAATACGACGACGCCTGGCCTCGGTGGTTTTGATGACTTCGAGTCGTGGGCCGGTAAACCACTCAGAGGTATCGATCTGGCGCATGTAATCTGAAACGCGCGCATTTGATTCGGCCTGGCCTGTCATTGTCAGCGCCTTCTGTTTTTGCTGGAACGTATTCAGGTGCACACCATCCGGCAAGGTTCTGACCAGCTCGTCCATCAGGTGGACACTTTCCGGGCGGCTGCCCTGCAGCTCCTGGATAACGTTCATGCGCGCCAGCAGGTTGTCTTTCATTGCTTCAAGCTCACGGATACGGCCAATGCGCTTGTTCAGAATGGTGATTTCGTTTTCCAGGAAGGTGTTGCGCTGGTTCTGGTTGTTAATCAGGCCTTCGACATGAAAATGTGCCAGCAATACGACCAGTCCTGCAATAACAACGGAACTGATGGCCGTGATTCCAAATTCCCGTTGTTTCTGTTTGCGCAGTTCCTCGCGCCAGGGCAGCAGGTTAATACGTGCCATATCAGTCGAAGCTCCTCAAGGCGAGCCCGCAGGCAATTAACAAGGCGGGTGCATCGTTACTCAGTGTTTGTGGCTTTACCCGGGCGGATAGCGACATGGATGCAAATGGGTTTGCGATGGTGGTTTCCACGCCCAGTTTTTCCTGGATCATTTCGTCCATCCCGGGGATCGAAACACTGCCACCGGCCAGTACAATATGGTCGACTTTGCTGTGCGGGCTGGACGAGTAGAAGAACTGCAGTGAACGACTTGCCTGTTGCACCATGGCTTCCTTGAAGGGTTCCAGTACATCTGTCAGATAATTTTCTGGCAGACCGCCCTGTCGCTTTGCCATTCCGGCCTCTTCATAGGAAAGGCCATAACGACGCATGATTTCTTCTGTTAACTGTTTGCCGCCGAAAACGGTATCGCGGGTGTAAATACTTTTCAGATTGTGCATGACGTTCAGGGTCGTCATGGTTGCACCGACGTCGATGACGGCGACGGTTATGTCAATGCCCTGATTCGGCAGTTGGTCTGCAAGCAGAGCGAAGGCATTTTCACTGGCAAATGATTCAACATCCATTACCTGTGTGCCCAGCCCACCGGTCTCGACAGCCGCACTGCGCAGGTCCACGTTTTCACTGCGGCATGCTGCCAGTAGCACATCGACCGTATCGGGATTCTTCTCAGATTGTCCAAGGACCTCAAAATCGATGTTTACTTCTTCAAGCGGGTAGGGGACGTACTGGTCTGCTTCCAGCTCAATCTGGTCTTCCAGATCATCTTCGCTGATCCCGCCGGGCATGGAAATGATCTTGGTAATAGTGGATGAGCCGGCAACGGCAACTGCAGCATGCCGGGTGCGGGTGCCGGATCGTTTCACCGCGCGTCGTACCGCTTCACCTACAGCGTCAACATCAGTAATATTCTTTTCGACAACCGAGTTGGGAGGCAGGGGTTCGACAGCATAGCTTTCGACACGATAGCGTGAGCCGCTGCGACTGAGTTCCAGCAGTTTGACGGCCGTGGAACTGATGTCCAAACCAATTAACGGTGGTTTTGTCCGTTTAAAAAGTTGCGCGATTGGCACAATATTTCCCTTTAGTTACCCAGTGTTGTACAACAAAGGTAGTTCGCCGCATTAGAGTGCATAGCCAACTGTTTGTCAACAAATGTGAATACAAAACAAATGTTATGGTACACGTTATCGGACAGTGGCCATTTTTGTTGAGAGAAAATCACCATTCGCGGTTTTGTTCGTCATACTGTTTCTATTTATATGACTTGATCCAAAACTATTCTATGAAACTGATCACAGGTTTTTGACGCTGATATGATATTACCCCGCATCGGACGCTTTTTAATCTATCTGTTTCTCTTGGGAAGTGTCGCCATGGCAACGCTGGCGACTGTCATTTACCTGCGTATAGAACCGCAACTGCCTTCCATCGAGGTGCTTCGCGAGGTGCAGTTACAGGAGCCCTTGCGTATCTACTCACAAGACCGGCGTATTCTGGCTGAATTCGGCGACAAGCGGCGTACACCTGTCAGTATCGACGAAGTGCCCCCGACACTGGTACATGCCTTCCTGGCCGCTGAGGACGATCACTTCTTCGATCACTCCGGGATTGACGTCCCTGGTTTGATGAGTGCCGCCGTTGAACTGGTATTTACCGGCAAAAAGCGTCGCGGAGCCAGTACCATCACCATGCAGGTAGCGCGAAACTTCTTCCTCTCTACAGAAAAGACCTACTGGCGAAAACTGACCGAGATCCTGCTGGCGTTCAAGATTGAAGAGTCGCTCAGCAAGAATGAGATCCTGGAGCTGTATCTCAACAAGATTTACCTCGGCCAACATGCCTACGGCGTCGGTGCGGCGTCGCAGGTGTATTACGGCAAGAGTCTTGACGAGCTATCGGTCGCGCAAATGGCAACTATTGCCGCACTGCCCAAGGCACCTTCACGCGTTAACCCGATTACCAGTCCGGCAGAGACACTTGAACGGCGAAATTACATCCTCGGCCGCATGAAGCAACTCGGCCATATCGATCAGGCAGTCTACGAAGCAGCCATTGCAGAGCCGGATGCTGCTGCCCTGCACAAGGTACAGGCGGCAGCCAGCGCACCTTACGTCGCAGAGATGGTGCGCCAGGAGATGGTTAAACGTTATGGCAGGGCGGTTTATACCTCGGGATACGAGGTTGTAACGACGCTGGATGTGAAGCGCCAGCAGGCGGCGAATGAGGCGCTGCGCAAGGATTTGATCGCTTACTCACTGCGTCATGGATTTCGCGGCGCCGAGGCTCACTATTCGCTTGAAGAAATGCCTGCCGAGGACTGGCCCGGTCTGTTGAAAGATTTCCCCGTGGTTGGTGGTCTGGCTGCCGGGCTGGTGACCGGCGTGGCCGAGAAGAGTGTCGAGGTACTCTTGCAAGACCAGGAACCGGTCACAATCGGTTGGGAGGGATTATCCTGGGCGCGACCCTACATAAGTGCAAACCGTATGGGCAAATCGCCGAAACAGGCCAGTGATATCCTGGCTGTGGGTGACGTGATCCGGGTGCAGCAGCAGGATGATGACGCCTGGAAATTGACGCAGATTCCAAAGATTGAAGGTGCGCTGGTGTCATTGCAGCCGGATGACGGCGCGATCGTCGCGCTGGTCGGCGGCTTTGATTTCAAGCAAAGCAAGTTTAATCGTGTCATGCAGGCAAAGCGTCAACCCGGTTCCAGTTTCAAGCCGGTGGTCTACTCAGCGGCGCTGGAGAAAGGATTTACGCCGGCCACTATGATCAATGATGCGCCGGTAGTGTTCGATGATCCCCAACTGGAATCAACCTGGCGACCCGAAAATTACAGCGGCCAGTTCTACGGGCCCACGCGGCTGCGCGAGGCCCTGTACCGGTCCCGCAATCTCGTCTCTATCCGTATTTTGCGTGCCATTGGCGCCAGTTATGTTGTCGAATATGCACAGCGTTTTGGCTTTACCGCTGATCAGTTGCCAAATGATCTGACGCTGGCACTGGGTAGCGCATCCGTCACACCGCTGCAGATGGCACGCGCCTACGCGGTTCTTGCGAATGGCGGTTACCTGATTGACCCTTATTTTATCAACAGCATTCATGATCCATCAGGCGAAGAGATTTTTACTGCAACCCCGGCAATCGCCTGCCCCGAATGTCCGGAAACAACCGAGGTGACCAGTGAGCCCGGCACGGACGCCATCAACCTCGCGCCCCGGGTCCTGACGCCACAGAACGTCTGGCTGATGACCTCCATGATGCAGGATGTGATCCAGCGGGGTACCGGGCGCAAGGCACGTGTGCTTGGCAGGACAGACCTGGCCGGGAAAACGGGCACCACCAATGACCAGAAGGATGGCTGGTTTTCAGGGTTCAATGATGCGCTGGTGGCAACTGCGTGGGTGGGTTTTGACAAGCTTGAGCCGCTGGGACGCGGCGAAACCGGTGGTCGCTCGGCATTACCCATGTGTATTGACTATATGGCGGTTGCCCTGGACGGTATCAAGGAGCAAAAAAAGCAACCGCCCCCAGGACTGGTGACAGTACGTATCGATCCGGCGACCGGGCTGTTGGCAGGTAGCGGGCAAAGCGACGCCGTGTTTGAAACCTTTCTGGAAGATAATGTCCCGCAGCAGAGCAGTGATGCCCTGGGTGGTGGTGCGCACGGTGTGGCTGATGGCGCAACGGAACAGCTGTTTTAATAACCGGAGATCCGCGATTGTCCGGGGGCTGGTTGCAGAATTGTTTACAGGTTTTCCAGGTCAGCGCGAATGGCGTCGATAGAGCTCTGGAATCCAGCCAGTTCAGCCTCATCCAGGGGTAACTCAACAACCTGTTCGATACCGCGATGGCCGATGATGGCCGGGACGCCGGCAGTAATGTCGCTTTCGCCATATTCGCCATCGAGATTACAAACACATGGCAGCACGCGGCGGCGGTTATGGCTGATTGCATCCGCCATGGTGGCAATGGCGGCAGCCGGTGCGTTGTAGGCGCTGCTCTGCTGACGCAGTGCCAGCACTTCCGAGCCGCCATGCCGGGTGCGTTTGTTGATGCGGGCAATGCTTGCATCGTCAAGAAAGGTGCTTGCCGGTACACCGTTGACGGTGCTGAAACGGGTTAGCGGCACCATGTAATCACCGTGTCCACCAATGACCATTGCACGGATATCCCTGATCGACAAGCCGGTCTCTTCAGCAATGAAGCAGGCCATGCGTGAAGCATCAAGTACACCGGCCTGACCGAACACCCGCCGGCGATCCCATCCGGTGCGTTTCCATGCATGCCACGTCAGGACATCGACGGGATTAGTCACCATGAGTAACAGTGCGTCAGGTGCGTATTCAAGTACGTTGTCGCAAATTTCATCGATGACAGCGCGGTTTATTTCCAGTACATCGCTACGCGTCATACCCGGTTTGCGTGGTGATCCTGCCGTGACAATGACCAGGTCAGAATCCTGCAGCAGGGCGGGATCCGTGCTGCCGGTGACGCGGGTGTCGAAACCAAAATAAGACGCGGATTGCATGATGTCCAGCGCGGCGCCCGCAGCAGCGCCCTCGCGGATATCCAGCAGCGTGATTTCACGGCAGGTTTCATGCTGGGCCAGTGTATGAGCGGCTGTTTCGCCGACGCGGCCGGCGCCGATGATGCTGATTTTGTTCATGCTGTTCTCTTTTTTTATGCGGCGGATTGCCGCCCATAATCCCACAGATCAGGTGTGCATTCAAAAAGCGGCTGTTTAGCGAACAATCTTGAGCATCTCCGATGCAGCGGGTTCTCCATCTGGATACTGGTCATTCAGCAGCCGCAGCTGTTCCTCGGCATGGTTGGCGATGGGCGAGCCTTGCGCCAGGCCTGACCAGGTAGCACCTTTCGGTGCGCGGATGATATCCAGTTTCTTCTCTGTTGCGAGTTTTCTTTCTGTGTTGGTCAAGGGATGAAAACTTTTTGCAACTGCCAGTATGTCGGCGTCATATTTACCGGTGTGTTGCGCGCTACGGGCAGTACCGGCAAAGATATAGGCACGGTTGCCGCGGTGCACGACCACATAACGGATCTGGCGTTGTCCGTAGGGTGAATTTCCAATGGCTGCAGCGGTATAGCCTTGCAGACCATTCGCATCGAGACTCTGACCGTGCCGCAGATTACTGGACTTCAGCTGCTGTTGCATAAACTGTTTCGGAGTGATCTGCGTGTCGAGCGTGGCCGTGGTCAATTGCACCAGGCCATCCCTGGCCTTCGGCGTGGCGACCACTCTTGAGGTCTGGTTATTGATTTGCCACCCGGATGGAAAGCTTAGCGAGAAGTCCAGCTCCTTGTGGTAAAAATGATTGCCCTGAACCACACCCTCGCGACCGCTGTCACCAAAGGTCAGGCCATCCAGGCGCAGCAGATAACTGTCACGTCCGATACGCGAGCTACCGTCGGTCTTGTATTTTTTCGCGGCATCGATGACCTCGCGAAAACGCGCATCATTATCGGGGTGTGTTGAAAACAGGCCGTGATAGACATTGGGCTGGCGTCCTTCCTGTTTGGCGATCGAGACCTCAAAGGCTTCCTGATTTTTCAGAACGCTGACCACTTTCAGCATTGCTTCCGGATCATAGCCGCTCCTGGCGAGATACTCTGCGCCGAGGCGGTCCGCCTCCAGTTCGTGTTCCCGCCCGTAGCCACGGACAATGGCGGTGCCGGCCAGGTTGGTGAGCGAGTCGGCGCCCTGGATGCCGGTTGAGGCCGCCAGCACGGCGCCGACGATCCCGGTGACGGCAGAGGTGCTCTGCTGCCGGACGCTGTGGCGTGCAGTGACATGGCCGATTTCGTGACCCAGCACAGCGGCCAGTTCGGCCTCGGAATTCAGGTAGGCGAGCATGCCGCGGGTGATATAGATATACCCGCCGGGCAGAGCAAAGGCGTTCACCTGGGTGCTGTCGAGAATGGTGAACTGATAGTCGAGGCCCGGGCGGTGGCTGTGAAGTGCCAGTTTCCTGCCGACACGCTGCACCAGTTCTTCCAGTACCGGATCAGGATAGGCCGGCATCTCTTCAAGTATTTCGCTGCTGTATTTTTGCCCCAGGCTTATTTCCTGTTCCTCGGACATCAACACGAAATCATGGCTGCCGGTGACCGGATTGGTGGCACAGCCAGTGATCAGGGTGACGATTCCCCCCAGTACAACAAGCAATACACGGGCAGGCAGAACAGCGCTCATGCTTAATAGCGTTGCTGCGGTGCCCCGGTAATGGCTACCAGCGCGGCCGGATGCTGGATCTTCATGCGCAATCCATCACGATCCTGTTTCACCCAGCCACGGACTTCCACCTGCTGCCCGATCAGGGCCTCAAGCGAATCAAAGTTGACCAGGTCCTTTTTTGAGATTTGCAGCACCAGTGGTCCCTCGATGTCGACCCAAACAGTATCCCGGGTGGTGCGAATGCTGTTCACCTGTCCCTGCACGATGCGAAATCCGCGGCTACTCAATGGCAGTGTTCGCGCCGCTTGCGACTGGTAATCGGGCAGTGCCCAGAGTCCCTTGCGATGCAGGCGTGCTTCATTTTCGATGTGTTGATAACACTCCGCAGCCCAGCTGTTGGGTGGCACAACCAGCGTAGTGGCCAGTCCCTGTTGCAGCAGGTAAACGGCGACATTATCGCCGTTTTCAAGAAAGGCATGCGCCAGCAGCCGGCCATAGTGGTCATGATCCTGCTTGCCGTATTGAAGCAGCAGTATGCGGTTATGGGTGTCCAGCAGGCGTTGCAGCGCTGAGCGCGCCGCGTCCGCCAGGGGTCGATTCGGCTGGTCCTTGTAGCCAACCTCCGGTGTATTGATGCCGATAAGACGCAGGCGCCGTCCGTCATTCAGTTTGACGGTATCGCCGTCATAGACATAGACGACCTGTACACGTTCACCTGTTTTTAGCGCCTGGCATGCAGACGCAGTTGCCGGCCGCGGGTTGCCGGCAAGCAGGAATATCGATGTGAGCAGCAGCCAGAATGCAAAAGGGGCGACCCGGTTGGGCGCCCCTTTGTTGAATACGCTTGCAGGCATTGCTGGCGCGATCAGTTACCGTAACGCTTGCGGAATTTGTCAACACGGCCGCCGGTATCCACCATCTTCTGCTTGCCGGTAAAGAAAGGGTGGCATTGTGAGCACACTTCAATCGCCAGATCCCTGCCAACTGTCGAACGTGTTTCGAAACTCGAGCCGCAACTGCAGGTAATTTTTATGGTGTCGTATGCCGGGTGTGTGTCAGGTTTCATAACTGCCTCTACTCAATCATTGCTGCATTCGGTACGGCACGGCCGCGACCGTGAAAAGGGCGAGGATAATACGTCATTCATCTGAAGGCGGCAAGCGGGCATGTACACGACCCTGAAATTGAAGGACTTTCGCCGTGGTTTGCTTGCTGTTGTCAGGTCGTGTACCTGCTGGCAGGTGCTGCAGGCAATGCAGCAGGCCGCGCTCACTGACAATGCTCTCCCACAATAGCCGGTTGATCTGCAGGCAGGCAGCCATCGGGGTACTGGCGAGCTTGCGTACCTGGTCAAGCTTCCATTGCAGGCAGCGTAGCCGCTGTTGTTTAGCTGCAGGGGCCCTCATGATTGCGCGTTCAATGAGTAATTTTCTTTCCAGCTCAAATGCTTGAGGGTCCTTGCGGGCAAGATCTGCCCATGCGTTGAAGTCAAATTCCGGGCGTAAATCAGTGGTGTCCATACGGCGCTCCGACTTATAC
>JBATFE010000448.1:0-2132 GCA_049664445.1 Gammaproteobacteria bacterium | reverse complement strand
CTGGTGATGCGCGACACCCTCCAGGTCTACAAGACCGATGCGATCTACAGCATCACCTTCACTGGCGACCGCTACATCTATAACTACCGGGTGGTGACGACCGCACATGGTCTTTTTGCCAGGAACTGTGTCGTGGATGTGCAGGGGCGGCATTTTTTCATTTCAGACGGCGACATGCTGCTGTATGACGGCACCAACTTCCGGTCTGTGGCCGACGAGCGCGTGAAGGATCTTTTCTTCGACAGCGTGTCGAGGACGAACAAGGACCGCACCTTCTGTATCTACTATGAACGCACTGGCGAAGTCTGGGTGTGCTATCCGACTGCCGATAACGTGTCATGCAATGAGGCGCTGGTGTGGAACAGCCGGGACGATACCTGGAGCCACAAGCAGCTTCCCGGCGTCACTGCGGGCACCTTCGGGATTGTCCCTCGGTCATCGGGATGGACTTACGGTGACGCCGACAAAGGGTCCGGTAACTACACGCCCGGCACCTATACCTACGGCACACGCTGGACTGCGGAGATCACCTCCTATTCACCCTACGCTGATGACAACCCGTACCGCGAGTCTTTGATCCTCGGCGGGGCTACGGACCTGTTTGAGATGGACCGGACGAACACGGCGAACGGCTCGACCATGACCTGCTATGTGCGCCTGTCCGAGATCGACCTGGGTGACAAGGCCGACTGGCACATGGTGCTCGAGCTTTACCTGCACGCGACCGGCGACCCGTTCAACGTCAAGGTCGGGATGCAGGACAATCTATCACAGGCGGTAACCTGGTCGGACGCGCAAGCCTTCGACCCGGACACCGATTACCGATTGAATTTCAGGGTGACAGGGCGTTTGCATGCCATTGAGTTTGCGAGCGCGGCAGACGTAAGCTGGAAGGTTAGCGGCTACACTGTCGACTATCAGAGAGTTGGGAGACGATAATGTACGATTTGACACAGCTTCAAGGGCTTTTCGGCGGCGGTGGCGGGTTCCCGCAGGCCCCAGCAGCCAACCCGCCTTTCATGGCCGGTGGACTGCCACAGATGACACCGTTGCAGGGCATGGGGCTGCAGAGTCCGTTCCTGACTGAGCGGCCCGCACAGGCCCTGCCGACGCAGGGGTTCATGCCGACCCGGACGAACGCGATGGGGCCGAACGCCATGGCGATGCTTGGCATGAATCCAAACATGCCGAACATGGTGGGTCCGACATCGGCACTGCCTCCTGAGATGCAGCCGCAAGCCTCGCAGCTCAAGATGTGGGGCATGGAGGACCAGATGGCGAATCAGCAACCACAGCAACCGGGTGGTCCCGGACAGCAGCCAGGCATGACAACCAACCCGGCACCGGGGTATTTGCAGCAGAACCCGTATTACCGGGAGGGGCCGGTACACCCAGCACTTGGTCCAAACAGTGCCCAGCTTGCCGCATTCGGTATCAATTCACCGTTTGCCAGCCCGCGTGACCTGCAGACATTCCTTTACATGTCTGATTGGGCGAATGGCGGATGACTCGACCCAGCGCACAGGTAGCGGAGTTTGACTCTCCAGCGTGGAGGGTGGAACGAAACGAGCGGATGCTTGGGTGGATGAACGGAAACATCTACGCAAAAGAGATCGCGCTGATTCTCGCTGATGCGTGCGAGATGTGGGACGACCTGATAGACCAGGACAAGCCGGTGACCCCGGCTGATGCCGATCGGGTGATGGTTGGCGTGTTTGTAAAACTGGCGACGAATCCTCTGTGGCAACAGTCGAGGGGGCTTTTGGAGCCAATCATAATTGTGGCGATCAACGCATGGATGGATGCCAACGAGCTGGTGAACCGTGACGAGGCGAAGCTTAAGCAACTCGCTTTTCACATTCGGAACTATGCGACCGAGGTAACCATCATGTGCGCGTTTATCGCGGGCGGATGGGATCATGTTCGAAATGTGAGCGCAGAAATGCGCGAGTTTTTTCAGCATGAATCATTTCAGGAATGGGAGTTAAGGCGATGAGCACAGGCGGCGGCGGTGACCAGGAAGTAGACCAGACAACGACAGCGGTGCCGTGGGGACCAGCCCAGCCCCATATCCTTGCTTCTATGAATCGAGGTGGCGAGCTATGGAACCAAGGTGGGCCGCAGTATTACCC
>JBATFE010000447.1:0-3546 GCA_049664445.1 Gammaproteobacteria bacterium | reverse complement strand
CGCATGGGTGAGAACAGGGCGCCAATCTTGAGAATGATGATCAGGAAACGCAAGCCATCGTGAAACAGCCTGATATGACTCTTGCTGTCACCCGTCCTGTTCATTGCCTTTATCGGAACATAACCCACTGGCAGGCCTGAACGGAAGAATGCCATGGTGCTGGTTGTCGGGTAGGAGAACTTGTTGGGTAACAGGTAGAGGAACTTCTTGAAATGTCGCGCTCTTGCGGCACGGAAACCGGACGTCAGGTCTTCTACCGGGTAACCGGTCATCCAGGAGGCCAGTTTGTTATAGATGGTATTGCCGATCCTCCGGGTTATTGACGCATGGCTATCTACCTGCCGGGCGCCAACCACCATGTCGTAGCCCGCATTGATTTTATCAACCAGTCGCAGGATGTCGTCCGGAGTATGCTGGCCATCGGCATCCATAAACACCAGGATATTACCTGTCGCATTTCTCGCACCTGTCTTGATCGCTGCGCCGTTGCCCATGGAGTAGACATGCGAAATGACCCTGACATCGTTTTGCTTGCAGATAGCAATGGTCGTGTCAGTCGAGCCGTCATCGACAACAATAATTTCCTCGTCGGGGAATGCCCTTCGCAGTTCGGGGAGTAAATATCTCAGGCTCTCGGCTTCATTTTTTGCGGGCAGGATAATGCTGATATTGCTTGTCATGGGCTAGCTGCTTCCTGTATTTGTTGCAGACTGTGAGGCCTGTAGCTTGCGCGCAGTATCGATCTCATTCTGGATAATCCGGTAATGCTCGTCGAACATGCCGGTGGGACTGGTTGCCTTTAACTGCTGCAGTGACTGCTCGGCCGCATCAAACCTGCCCATTACGGTTAGCAGGTTGATAAGGTTTTTCCAGTACTGGGGTTCTTGCGGTGCACGTTCGACGACGCGCTCGAACAGTTCCAGTCCCTTGTCGAAGTTGCCACGTTTATTGATTGAGTAGTAGCCGTAAATTGACAGTGTCTGCGGGTTTTTATCCTTGAGTGCGGCCTGAAAGATTGCCTCCATTGTTTCGTCTGGCAACTTGCAGATCTCTCCCGCGCAGTCTGCCAGTACCCGCAGGCTGTTGATGTCAGCGGGCGTTACCGGGTAATTGGAGAGTTTGTGAAGTATTGCATCGAGCCATGCCGGGTCAACTGGCCTGCCCAGCAGAAAGCCCAGTTTCACCAGGGTCACTTCCGGCATGATACCGGTCTTGTCCAGATGACCGGCACTTTCAAGATAGGTAATGGCTTTCTCCTCACTGTCAGGATGCCCCTGTAATGCCAGACGCGCATGTATACGTCCGGCTGCAAATACCGCGCGGTGTGATTGCGGGTGGTGTATGGCTTCATAGGTGGCATGGTTGATATTGTCAGACCACTGCTCGCTTCGCAGCCAGGTTGTGTAGGAAAACAGCAGTAGAAAAAGTACTGGCACGACCGTTTCCACGATCGGTGCCAGGCGGCGCAACGGCGCTTGCGCCAGTGCGCTGGTCAGGGCCAGCAGGATGCCATAATCGGCCAGGTAGTTACGGTGCTCGTGGACAAGTTCCAGGGGAAAAATGGTTGATTCAAGCACGTGCCCGACAAAAAACCAGAGTATGCCAAGACTCACCAGTGGGCGTTTGCCGAGCATCAGCACGCCGAGCAGCAGCAGCCCCCCGAGGAACAGCATTGAGTAGAGTGTGGCGGGTGGGTCCAGCAGGCCCCGGGAAAGGGTGAAGTCATCATGGTACAGGCCCAGTTCCTGGATCGATGGCATGATGGTCATCTTCAGGTAGAAGACCAGCACCCGTGCCTCGGTGAGCACACGTTCTGTGAGGGTGTATTCACGAACACTGTAGCTCAGAAAGGTAGCCGGATTAATGACCAGGTACAGCAGCACGAGCAGTGCGGGCAGCGCAACTGTCAGGATGAAAAAGCCGATGACGGTTTTATCGGCCGTGCCTGTCGCGCTGCGAAAGCGGAACAGTGTAACCTCGATGACCAGCATGAACAGTGGCAGCAGGACACCGTTTTCCTTGCTGTAGATGGCCAGCCCACCCAATACCAGCAGACCGGTCAGTATCAGGTACAGGCCACGGCGGCCCGCTAGCCTGCGGCGCCGGCCAATGACATACAGGCACAGCCCGAAGACGCTGAACAGTGCCGAGAGGCTGGTCATGCGCTGTACAATGTAGAGTACCGAGGTGAGGTTCAACGGGTGTATTAACCAGAGCCCGGTGACGATCACCGGCACCCAGGCTTCAATACGAGGGGACAGTTGCGGGTTGCGATATTGCCGGTAGCTGCTCAGCAATAATCGGCTAAGGATAAACAGGCCACCGCCGGTCAACAGATGGATCAGCAGGTTGATAACCTTGTGGGAATAGGGATCGATACCGAAGAAAAAGCGGTTCAGGGCAAAGCTGAGCATGCTGATCGGGCGCTGCAGCGTGCCGGCATTTGAGGAGAAGGCTGCACTGGCGAGTTCATGCCTGTCGAGTGACTGGATTGCCAGTGCCTTGTTGTTCAGCAGATTGCTGGTGTCGTCAAACATGTAATCGCCGGCGAGACCGGGGAAATAGATTACAACAGTGAGCAGGCCAATCAACGCAAATGCCCATGCAGCCGCACGCTGTGTGCCGGGTTTGTTCATGGCAGGCGTCTCTTCATGTCAGCAGGCAAAGGATAGTGAGTGGTGTCTGCAGCGTAGCTGATCTATTAATGCGGATGCAGTTCTGGTACAGCTGCACGACTGTCGGGGATGATACAGGTTTGTCATATACATAAAAACGCCCCGTTGCCGGGGCGTTTCTCTTGCCTGATGTGGCCAGGGTGACTAGCGGCAGTTGGCAGGCAGATATTTCTTGGGAATGCTAGTGCTCGCACACACCCATTTCATGGAGCCAGTCCCGGCAGTCGGGGTCAGTGTAACGGTGTTACCGTTCACATCTGCGTGGGTGTTGAAGTACGTAATGGTGATTACGCCATCACCTGCGTTAGCATTGATCGAGGTGACATAGGTACCCGAGATACTGGTATCTGTCGGCAGGCCATAGCTGACATTGTCAACTGACGGGTAGCCGCCATTGCTGTCATGCGTCTCGGCCACGGCCAGTTTGGCAGCGCCGGCCATATTCAGGCCTTCAGAGACCTTGGAGCGGACGATGTAGTCCTGGTAGGCCGGGATCGCGATGGCGGCCAGAATGCCGATAATGGCGATCACGATCATGAGTTCGATCAATGTAAAACCTTTCTGCTGTTTCATGGTTGTAACCCTCTGTGGTTGGTAGACGTTAATTTTCATCTCTGCTTGTTAGCCCGACACCGAGCTTCCCTGTTTCAGCCTTGGTTATCGGACAACGGCCCGGATTCTTTGGCTGTCTGTTGTTATACAGATTCCGTGCCAACTTGTGAGTAAGGCGCTGCAGCTTCAGATTTGTGGTTGAAAAAGCAGATAAATATTTAATATAAACAAGCAGATAAAATAATATATATTGAGAAGCCTTCTTGCCTCATAAGAACGTCATCGAGTTGTGAAACTGAGACGTAGCACACAAACGAGG
>JBATFE010000446.1:0-3353 GCA_049664445.1 Gammaproteobacteria bacterium | reverse complement strand
CTTCAAAGGCAATGCCGGCGTTTACCAGTGACTGCACCAGGATCCCGCGCAGGAAAGGGGTGCGGTCACCGTCCGGTTCCTTGATAACGATTAATTTTGCCATTTATGCACGCTCTGGTCGTCTGCCTGCCGCTGCAGAAAATAGCCGCTATTTTTCGGCCACCAGGAAACAAACCCAGCCCGGATCAGCATCACCCACCGTCGCGGGTGAATACACACCAGCACCCTCACCGGTCTTCGGGTCGGTCTCCTCCCAGTACACGGTCACCTTTGAGTAACCTGCCTCA
This sequence comes from Gammaproteobacteria bacterium, assembly GCA_049664445.1. Lineage (GTDB taxonomy): Bacteria > Pseudomonadota > Gammaproteobacteria > UBA9214 > UBA9214 > UBA9214. Next base: position 3,066 of record JBATFE010000446.1, on the reverse strand, counting down.
TCGAGAAGTTCGCGTAATTCCGGTAAAGTCCACAGGCGCCACTCGTAGGAAAACGCCTTCTTCATCTTCGACCCGTCAGGGAAGCCGAAATGAATGTGGCAGCGCATTTTACCGTCTATGGGATTGTAGCGGGCCTGCTCCCAGATATACTTGAAACCCTTGTGTTTGGTCTTTTCCGTAATCTCTCGATGTGCATCATAACCGCCATAGGCATCCAGAAACAAAATACCATCATCAGCCAGCGCCTTGTGCACCTTGCGGAAATAGCCACCCAGCTGCTCGCGCGTCATGAACAGCTGGTAACTGAAATTCATGGCCAGCACGACATCAACCGGCTTGTCTGTTTTTACCCGGAACACATCTTCCTGCAGCAGACTGATGCGCAGGCGCGCTTCCGGTTGCAGGCGTGAGAGGTTGTTTTCCCGGCCCCATGCCAGCACTTCCGGGTCAATATCAACGCCGATGGCGGTGTTCTTCCTGCTGCGCCTGACCCATTCACAACACATGCTTGCGGTACCGCAAAAATCCTCCCGAACATGCCTGGGACGCCGGCCACGCAATTTGCGGAAGGTATTACTGACAAACTTATATTCGAAGGCGACATTCTGAACGGACTTTTCATAGAGCACATGCCGGTCTGCAGTTTCCGCCATGGTCTTCCTTTTATGCTGCTGCTTTTTTTTCATGATTGGGCCCGGGTTTCCATTACGAAGATGGCCGCAGATTATTACACACTGATGCTCAACATGTTATTTTCCCGGCAGGATTTATGACGCTGCGGTGCGGGAACTATTTTATCCTGTGCGCCGCTGCCGGGATGACAATCGAATCCGGAGTTTCTATACTTAGAACAAGTCAACGGCCGTCTTCTCATTGTTGATTGCAGTTTCTGCAAATGAGAACAGTGCGCCGTAATCATGACGCAAAACAACAGGCGCTGGGGGCATTGGCATGAAGCATTTTCTGGACAACCGGATTCACGGGCTGTGGAGCACCTTTCATCATAACCGGCAGCAAAAAGCATTGAGGCTCAGCAGGATGGCTGATGTCCTGAATACCGTAGAAAGTGTGGTGGATGGCACGGACCGCAAAATACGGGTGGTACCCGGCTATAAGAAGAAACTGCAGAAGGCTATAGAGTCTTCTCTCGAGTTTGCTGACGATCTCGTCAACCAGATCCCGGCGAGCATCGAGGTCAGCCGCAGCAGCTTCGCCACCGACCCGTATGTGAACGCCTTCTTCACCAATGTATCGGATCTGCGGTCCATCTTCAGTCACAGCTCCGAGATCCAGGATTTCATGGATGATTATCATGACAATAGTACACAGTGCTGTGCCCTGCTCTGCATGGAGCGCACGGAGAAAACGGTCATGGGGATGGAACTGTCAGGTGATATGCTGAAAAAGGACGTCCTGCAAGTTGCCGTCAGTTTCGCGGATCACCGCATTTATTCGCCGGCCCCGACTGAGCCTGAAACACGGGAAGGTCTCAAGCACTGCCTGTTCCAGGGTCTGGTGAGTAATGCGCTGGAGCGTATCGGACAACTACGGCTCGCGAGCCACCACCTGCAAAGCCAGTACCAGATGCTGCACGCAAGGCTCAGGCGCTGCCAGCAGAAATCCACTGCCGGGATACAGGACGCTCGCATGGATGACAGGGTCCTGCAGACCATGGAGGAAACCCGCCGGGAACTTGTAACCATCGAGAAAAAGATACTGCATACGCCACGGGTGACGCCACTGATAGTGCTGGAACAGGTCGAAGACGTGTTCAGCAAGCCGCATGACTTTGTACGGCTGAGGAAGTCGTCACTGCGACTCAACAAGATGGGCATCAGGATCAGTGACGATTCCCCGCAGCCGGGCAACCAGCTAAACCTTACCGAGGTCATGATCGGAGATGAGCGGCCGCGCGTGGTCACGCTGGCAACCTTCCCGAAGAACGAACTCATCCCCAGGACAGCGTTTTCGGTCTTCCGCAATCCAGAGAAGTCAGCCGATCTTTCCTGAGGTGCCAGCTGGCCGTTATCGTCCCTTTTCGTTATCCAGCGCCTTTTCAGTGATCGTTTCGTAGAGGTGCACGACCTGCGCGCAAAACGTCTGCCACTCCGGATGCCGGTCTATCAAGTGCTTGCTCTGCTGGGCATCGTGTATCACCCGGTCGAGAAATTCTACATCCCCGTCGCTGAGCAACTCGCCACGATCCGCTTTCTCCTTGAGTGCCTGTAGCCGCGGCAGTCTCTGTTTTTCGAATCGATCGATAAGCGCCATAATGATGCCATCATCATCTGAAGCTTCGGTCATATGCTCCTCCTGCACCCGGCTTGTATTCTGTTTCAGGGTGTCAGCCTATTGTATTCAATAGCATAGCACTCATTCGCACTGCCGACAGACAACCACTGGCATTGCTTATACCGGCTCAACCCGCAACTTCACCACCGCCCGCTCGGTGGCCTCTGTGACCGTAAACTTGAACCCTGCTTCCTCAATGGACTCACCTTCAGCGGGAATATGACGCAGGCGGACCATCATCATGCCACCAATGGTATGTGATTCCACGGCCGGCAAACTGGCGCCCAGCACCTCGTTGACTTCGGAAATAGGCAGGCGTGCGTCCATCAGGTAGGTCTCTTCATCCAGCATTTCGAAAATACGCTTGCGACGTGGCAGGTATTCCTCGAAGTCATAGCCGACATCAATTTCACCAACTACCTCTTCCAGTATGTCTTCCATGGTAATCATGCCAATCGCGGAACCGAACTCGTTGACGACAATGGCCATGTGATCATCGCGATGACGCAGCACCGGCAGCAACTGGTCAATCGTCTGGTAGGGTGAGACATAGTGGGCGGGCTTGATGAGTGCCTCCAGGGGACGGTCCGGCAGTTCCGGGTCCATCAGGTCCCAGGTTGTCAGCGTCACAACACCGACGATATTGCTGATATTCCGGCTGTACACCGGCAGCCGGTTATAGCCACGCCGGCGTACCAGCGTAATGGCACTGCGGCTGTCCCGCCGGTTGCGGTTGATTGCGGTGATTTCGGCGACCGGTATCATGGCCTCGCC
>JBATFE010000445.1:0-13943 GCA_049664445.1 Gammaproteobacteria bacterium | reverse complement strand
GACAACATCGGTCACTTCGGTCTTGCGCATGAAAACTATGCGCATTTCACCTCGCCCATCCGCCGTTACCCGGACCTGCTGGTGCACCGGGCTATCCGCCATCTGCTGGCCGGGAGCAAGCCGAAGACCTTTCCCTACACGGTGGACAACATGCAGGTCTTTGGTGAGCACTGTTCGGCCACGGAACGGCGCGCGGATGATGCCACCCGTGATGCCATCGACTGGCTGAAATGTGAATACATGCTCGACAAGGTTGGCGAAACCTATCCCGGTATCATTACCGCCACCACCTCGTTCGGCATCTTTGTCGAACTGCAGGACATCTACGTGGAAGGGCTGGTGCATGTCACCGCGCTGGGGAATGACTATTATCACTACGATCCCACCCGTCACTGGCTCATCGGGGAGCGTACCAACCATATTTTCCGTCTCGGCGATCCCCTGGACGTCAAGGTGGTGCAGGTCAACCTGGATGACCGCAAGATCGATTTCGAGTTGAGTGAGAAACAGCAGCGCACCACCGGCAAAGGCGCCGGGAAGGACAGCGACAAGGACAACATCAAGGCCAGGTCAAAATCCAGGTCCGGGAGGAAGCGCAAAACCTCGCTGCGGAGAAAGACGAGGTGAACGGGCGATTTGCACGTCTGGCCCGCAGCAGGGATCCGTTGCCGCAGTGCTGTCGGGTCGTCGCCGGATTGTGGCTGGTGCTGTTGCTGAACGCGTGCGCCACGCTCACAGGCGAACCACCGACTGTTATTGCTGCACGCGGTATCACCGTCGTGCCACTTGCGGATGGCGACACCCGCATCGATATTGCCACGGACGTCGCGTTTGATTTTGGCAGTGCCGTATTACGGCCCGCATTTGCCGCGCAACTGGCGCAGTCTGTGCAGCCGTATCTTCAGCGCCCGGTCAGGGTGTCGGCATACACGGATAATGTCGGTGCGCCGGCCTTCAACCTCGAGCTGTCGCAGCGCCGTGCCGGGGCTGTCGCGGAGGTGCTGCGCGAACAGGGGATCAGTACGGCGCAGCTGGCGGTCAGCGGTTACGGTGAAGACAACCCGGTCGCCAGTAATGCCAGCGAGGCCGGTCGCCGACAGAATCGTCGCATCGAGTTGCTCATCACTGCCAAAGTCCCCTGATGACGAATGGTGCCGGGCATGTGTACGGCGTGCATGCAGTGGCGGCACTGCTGGCACAACGGCCCGGATCGATAAAAAAACTGTTGCTCGCCAGGGGCGCCAGAAATCCGCAGCTTGATGGCCTGATCGAGAAAGCCGTGGCCGCCGGTATCGCCGTACAGACGCTGCCGCGCGCCGAACTCGACGCGATCAATCCCGATGCCCGGCACCAGGGCGTTATCGCCGTTGTCAGGGCCGTGTCCTACGAGCGCAGTGAAAAGGCCTTGCCCGAATTCCTGGCGGCCTTGAGTGAACCGGCGCTGTTGCTGGTACTGGACGGGGTACAGGACCCGCACAACCTGGGTGCCTGTTTGCGCACTGCAGATGCGGCCGGTGTGCATGCGCTGATCATGCCGCGTGACCGTGCGGCGGGCATCACCCCGGTGGTGCACAAGGTCGCCTGCGGCGCAGTCGAATCAGTACCGATCTTTACGGTGACGAACCTGGCACGCACCCTGCGCGCTCTGCGTGATGCCGGCATCTGGATCTACGGTGCCAGTGGCGATGCCGGTGAGTCGCTTTTCAGCACGGACCTGCTGGGCCCCGTCGCGCTGGTGCTGGGCAGTGAAGGCAAGGGGCTGCGACACCTGACCCGTGAGCACTGTGATCACTTGCTGGCGATTCCCATGGCCGGGCAGGTGGAGAGCCTCAATGTGTCGGTGGCGACCGGGGTGCTGTTGTTCGAGGCGCGCAGGCAGCGGCTGAAGAATGATTAAGAAAAACAATATGCTGCAGGAGCGGATCACATCCGCGAGGAGGGGGGCCACCCCGTCCGTACAAACGCGGATGCGCTCCGCTCCCGCAATTGCATCTCAAACAGCCCTCACGTAGAATGCGCGCTCTTCTAAAAAGGCTGAATACCAGCTGAATTATTAACTCCTTGCCTGTTGTCTGAACAGCAGGCTACCAATCCACAAGGGGTCTTGAATGAGACATTATGAAATCGTGTTTCTGGTCCACCCTGACCAGAGTGAACAGGTACCTGCCATGATCGAACGCTATCGCGGCACGATCGAGGGCGATGGGGGTGCTATTCACCGCCTCGAAGACTGGGGTCGACGCCAGCTTGCCTACCCGATTCAGAAACTGCACAAGGCACATTACGTGCTGATGAATATCGAGTGTGGTACCGGGGCGCTGGAAGAAATCAACAGTGCCTTCCGCTTCAACGATGCCGTCATCAGGAGCATGGTGATCAGTCGCAAGGAGGCCATCACCGAGCCTTCGCTGCTGGTCAAGCGCCCGGAAGAAAGGCGCGAGCGTGAAGCGCCTGCTGCAGATGATAAGCAGGGTGAGACAGCCGTTGCAGACGATGTCGCTGACGATGCGGACAGTGCGGCTGAGGACGCTGCTGACGACACGGACAGTGCGGCGGATGACGCTGCCGATGATGCCGCTGTCGTTCCTGCAGCAGCTGAGTAATCCCGGCTAACCGAATTCAAGAGGATCTATCATGGCTCGTTATTATCGTCGTCGTAAATTCTGCCGTTTCACGGCGGAAGGAACCAAGGAAATTGACTACAAGGATCTTGCCGTTTTGAAACAGTATGTTTCAGAGACCGGCAAGATAGTGCCCAGCCGCATCACCGGTACCAAGGCAAAATACCAGCGGCAACTGTCAACAGCAATCAAGCGTGCACGTTACCTGTCGCTGCTGCCTTACTGTGACGCGCACTAGCCGGATCTGACTGAAGACATTACGCAAGGCGACCGGTTTCTACAGCCATGAAAGCACTGGCTGCCTATATTGTCAGTGGTCGCTGGCAAGCGGCATTGATTGCCACGATCTGTGGCGTGATGTCTTTCATGCTGCCCTGGCTGGGGGGCATGCTGAATTACCTGGCGGCGGCGGTTGTGGGGCTGGTGACCCTGTACGTCGGCATGGTACCCGGTCTGCAGGTGTTGTTGATTGCGACCACTGTGACGGTGCTGTTTTACCAGCTGGTGGGCGTGCAGGCCATCGTCGGCCTGGTGATGGTGCTGCTGTTATGGCTGCCCAGCTGGATGGCCGCTGTCGTCCTGTTGCAGACCCGCAACCTCGGGCATGCATTGCGTGCTGCCACGCTGTTCGGTGTATGTTTGCTGCTGGTGGTGTTCCTTGCCTACGGCGACCCGGCACCCTGGTGGTTGCAGCAGGTGCAACTGGTTGAAAGTACCCTGGAAGAAGCCGGTGTTTCTCTGCCGCCACGACTGGCAGACCCCGAACTGCAGCAGCAAGTGGCCGCCCTGTTGACCGGCATGGTCGTGGCATCGCTGGTGATTGGCGTCATTACCAGCCTGCTGCTGTCGCGCTGGTGGCAGTCACTACTGGTGCACCCGGGCGGCTTCCGGGAAGAATTTTACGCTTTGCGGCTTGGTTACGCGGCCGGACTGGTGACGCTGGCCGTGATGGTCATGGCGCGGCTGACGCAGGGCGCATTGAGTGATTTCAGTGCCCAGCTGGCGATGATATTGCTGGTGCCGTACCTGCTGGTCGGGCTGGCTGTCATCCACAGCCTGTTAAAGCAATACAGCCGGGGAACTGGCTGGCTGGTGCTTGTTTACGTGCTGCTGGCCGTGTTTCCACAGGCAACACTGCTGCTTGCTGCCGGTGGATTAATGGATACCTGGATTGACTTTCGTCGACGGCTGGGCCGCGGCGCCGGTGGATCCGGACAATGAGACAAAAGACAGAGTGAGGTTGTAACAATGGAAATCATCCTGCTGGAAAAAATTGCCAACCTGGGCGCCATGGGCGACAAGGTTAATGTGAAGCCGGGTTACGGTCGCAATTTCCTGATACCGCAAGGCAAGGCGGCGGCGGCCACGGCTGAAAATATCGCCGACTATGAAGCGCGGCGCGTTGAACTTGAAAAGGCGTCTGCCGATGCACTGACGGCTGCACAGGCACGTCGCGAGGAACTGCTCGGCAAGGTCATCACCATTAGCTCCAATGCGGGTGAGGAAGGTAAACTGTTTGGCTCGGTTGGCACTGCCGATATTGCGCATGCACTTACCGAGAGCGGCACAGCGGTTGAGCGTCACGAAGTGCGTTTGCCGGAAGGGGCGTTCCGGATGGTGGGTGAGTACGACGTGCTGCTGCAGCTGCACACCGATGTGGATGTCACCATAAAACTGGTGATTGAAGCGGAATAGTAAAAACAACAGGCAAACAACATTGCAAGTTGTTGTAATCAATTAATACTCCAATCAGGCGGCTCGGGGGAGCCGTCTGGTTTATCAGAGGCTGACACCGGCACGCACAAAGTCGGCCCATTTACAATGATGTTTTTCACCGGCGTTTGTGCTATTTATTGCCCTTCACTGAACGCGGTGATGAGCACTTTTATTCAACACGGAACTCAATGGCCGAATCACTTCGCTCTGCAGATATAGTTCATGCCGGTACGGATGCGCTCAAGGTACCTCCACATTCACTACAGGCCGAACAGGCCGTTCTCGGCGGGCTGATGCTGGATAACAGCACCTGGGACACGGTTGCGGATCGAGTCACGGAAGAAGACTTTTACCGTCGCGATCACCGCCTGATCTTTCGCGCCATCGCCGAGCTGGCTGAAAGGAACAACCCGCTCGATGCCGTCACCTTGTCCGAGTGGCTGGAACACAACAATCTGCTGAATGAAGTCGGCGGACTGTCCGCGCTTGGAGTGCTGGCGCAAAACACACCCAGTGCCGCGAATATAAAGGCCTATGCCGACATTGTGCGTGACAAGTCGGTGGTGCGGCAACTCATCAGCGTCGGTAACCAGGTCGCCGGCAGTGCCTACGAGGCCGAGGGGCGCAACACCAGCGAGTTGCTGAACGATGCGGAGAAGCTGGTGTTCGATATTGCCGAACAGGGCAATCGCGGCAAGCGTGGGTTCCGCAGCATTCGTGCGCTGTTGACCGTGGCGGTCGACCGCATTGACATGCTGTCCCAGCAGGACAATCCGCTAACCGGTGTCTCGACCGGCTTTACCGATATCGATGACATGACAGCCGGCCTGCAGCCATCCGATCTGATTATCGTTGCCGGGCGGCCTTCCATGGGCAAGACCACGCTGGCAGTCAACTTTGCCGAAAATGCGGCCATCAAGAACCAGGTGCCGGTGGCCATTTTCAGTATGGAAATGCCGGGTGAATCACTGGCACTGCGCATGATGTCCTCGCTGGGTCATATTGACCAGCACAAGATTCGTACCGGCAAACTGGACGATGATGACTGGCCACGGCTGACCTCTGCCGTGAGCCTGCTGGACACGGCGCCTATCTTCATCGACGACACGCCGGCATTGACACCGATGGAGCTGCGCGCACGGGCACGGCGTTTGAAGCGCGAACACGCTATCGGCCTGATCGTGATCGACTACCTGCAGCTGATGACCATCGGTCATACCCGCGAGAACCGTACCACCGAGATCTCCGAGATTTCGCGCAACCTGAAGGCGCTGGCGAAGGAACTGGATGTGCCGGTCATTGCGCTGTCGCAGCTGAATCGCAGCCTGGAACAACGTTCCGACCGGCGACCGGTGATGTCAGACCTGCGCGAGTCGGGCGCCATCGAGCAGGATGCCGATGTCATCATGTTCATCTATCGTGATGAGGTCTATAACGAGGAAAGTCCGCACAAGGGACTGGCCGAGATCATTATTGGCAAGCAGCGTAACGGTCCGATCGGTACACGCCTGCTGACCTTCCGTGGACAGTTCACGCGTTTTGAAAACTATGCTGCAGAGAACCAGTATTCAGGCGGTGAATTTGGATGAGCCGTCCCGCCCGGGCACGGATCAATCTGCAGGCCCTGCAGCATAATTTTTCCCTGGTACAGCAAGCAGCACCCGACACCCGGGTCATGGCAATCATCAAGGCCAATGCCTACGGTCATGGCCTGATCAGCATTGCCCAGGCACTGCCCGCAGCGGCCGCGTTTGGCGTGTCCTGCCTGGATGAGGCGATTGCCTTGCGCGAGGCCGGTTTCGACCGGCGCATTGTCTTGCTTGAAGGACTCTTCGGCCCCGATGATATCAGCCTCGTCTGCGGCTACCGGCTGGACGTGGTGGTGCACCATGAGAGCCAGTTGCAGTGGCTGGCACAGCGGCAGCTGTTGCGTCCACTGGACGTCTGGCTGAAGATCGACACCGGTATGCACCGGCTTGGCTTTGCCCCGCATAGCGCCCGCGATATTGTCCAGCGTTTGCAGCAAATCCCGCAGCTGGCAACAGTGCGTTACATGACGCATTTTCCCTGTGCCGACGACCTTGATAACCCTGATACCGATATGCAGATCGAGACCTTCAACGCGGCGGTCGCTGCCGTTGATGGTGAGCATTCACTGGCGAATTCGGCCGCTATCCTGGGCTGGCCGGCGGCGCGTGCCGACTGGGTACGCCCAGGTATCATGCTCTACGGCAGTTCACCGCTTGGCGGACGCACGGCCGCGTCACTCGGTCTGCAGCCGGTCATGACGCTCAGTACCCGACTGATCGCGGTCAATGCGCTCAAGCAGGGTGATGCCGTCGGTTACGGCGGTGACTGGCATTGTCCCTCCGACCGCTACGTCGGTGTGGCGGCTATCGGTTATGGTGATGGTTATCCACGCCATGCGCCCACGGGTACACCGCTGCGGGTGAATGGTCGCGCGGCCTCACTGGTTGGCCGCGTCTCCATGGACATGATCAGTATTGATCTTGGTAATGAACCATGTGCGCAGGTCGGTGACGAGGTCATCCTGTGGGGAGAGGGCCTGCCGATTGATGAAGTCGCCGCAGCCGCCTCCACCATCTCTTACGAACTGTTGTGCAATGTCGGTTCCCGCGTGCAGTTTTCCTGCAGCAGCTGAGTGTTCCCCGTTGCCTTGATGACAAGCCCGGGCTGCTGTGTACAAGCGTTCGCTCGCCGGGTAGCCTACACGACCTATGGCAAAAACCAGAACGCTCTATAGCTGCAGCGCCTGTGGTGCGCAGTCACCGCAGTGGGCCGGGCAGTGCAGTGACTGTGGTGGGTGGAACACGCTCTGTGAAGTTGCCGTGATGTCAAAAACGGTCTCCTCACGCTTTTCCGGCTACAGCGGGGAGGCGCCGGTGCCGGTGCAACGCCTGTCTGCGGTCAAGACGGACCATCAGTTGCGCACCTCGGTCGGCATGCAGGAGCTGGACCGGGTGCTTGGTGGGGGGCTCGTCACCGGCTCGGTGGTACTGATCGGCGGTGACCCCGGCATTGGAAAGTCCACCCTGCTGTTGCAGGTGCTGTCCGCCCTGTCGGGCGGGCTCGATTCTCTCTACGTGACCGGTGAGGAATCGCTGCAGCAGATTTCACTGCGCGCACATCGTCTGGGTATCAACGGTGATGATATCCGCCTGTTTTCCGAGACCTCCGTCGAACGCATTATCGCCACCGCCGACAAGGAACGCCCGCAGGTCATGGTGCTGGACTCCATCCAGACACTGTACACGGAAGCGCTGCAATCAGCGCCCGGTTCTGTGGCACAGGTCCGCGAGAGTGCCGCGCAGCTGGTGCGCTTCGCGAAGCAGTCGGGTATCGCCATGTTCCTGGTTGGACACGTCACCAAGGAAGGGCAACTGGCGGGTCCCCGCGTACTGGAGCACATGGTCGATACCGTGCTCTATTTTGAAGGCGACCCCGGCGACCGCTACCGCATCCTGCGTGCCATTAAAAACCGCTTCGGTGCCGTCAATGAAATCGGTGTGTTTGCCATGACGGAACACGGGCTGAAAGAAGTCAGCAACCCGTCGGCGATCTTTCTGTCGCGGCACGAACAGGCGGTGCCGGGCAGTGTCGTCATGGTGACCTGGGAAGGCACCCGGCCGATGCTGGTGGAAGTGCAGGCACTGGTCGATCAAAGCCAGTTCGGTAATCCGCGCAGGGTAACGCTGGGCCTGGAGCAGAATCGCCTCTCCATGCTGCTGGCCGTGCTGCATCGCCACGGCGGTCTGACGCTGGGTGACCAGGATGTGTTCGTCAATGTCGTCGGTGGTGTGCGCGTCACCGAGACAGCCGCGGACCTGGCCGTGTTACTGGCGGTCATGTCGAGCTATCGCAACCGGCCGTTACCGGCAGACCTGATTGTCTTCGGTGAGGTCGGGCTCTCGGGTGAACTGCGGCCGGTCCCCAATGGCCAGCAACGCATCAGCGAGGCCGCCAAGCATGGTTTTCACAAGGCCATAATCCCGGCGGCAAACAAGCCGAAGGGGGCGCTGAAAGGACTTGAAGTGACCGCGGTGAATCGCCTCTCGCAGGTGCTGGATAAGGTATCCGAAGGGTTCTGATTGCACACCACGGCGGTTGCAATGAAAGACAGGTTTTTGATTTCTTTAGCTTGTTATTGATCTATATCAACTGCTGCTCACTTGAAAAGAGATATCATGAAAAAGCATGTGGCTCGATTTATGACAATTCAATACACACAGGAGCCAGAATAATAATTGCCTGCAATACTCCGGGATGTGTCGATATTTTTTGTCACATCGCTTTTATTGCAAGAAAACGGCTTGTCGAAGGCTGCAAAACAGCTACCTTTGCTGCAGGGATTCCGGCAGCTGCAGGGTGATAATTTGCAGGGACAGGCTTGATAACCGACGGCAGCAGCACTTGTATATCGAAAATCAGCTTTGTCCCCAATCGCGGCCGGTGCGGTATTAAGCTGGATTCTTGGGAAACAGGCGGGTTATGCTAGCCAGTCAACCGTGCAGGAGAGTAATACCTTGTTAAATTCAACCAGCCCCGCCAATGAACGCCGCCTGAATTCCTCTTTACTGGATGGCGTGCGCAAACATCTTGCCTCCCGGGTTGTCGGGCAACACGACCTTGTCGACAGCATGCTCATCTGTCTGCTCAGTAAAGGCCATGTACTGGTGGAAGGCATGCCCGGACTGGCAAAGACAACCGCGGTAAAGACACTGGCGGAGGCCATCGAGGGCGATTACCACCGTGTCCAGTTTACCCCCGACCTGTTGCCTTCCGACCTCGTCGGTACCGATATCTACCGCCATGAAAAGGGCGAATTCGAGTTTCGTGCAGGACCCTTGTTCCACAATATCCTGCTGGCGGACGAGGTCAACCGGGCACCCGCGAAAGTCCAGTCGGCCCTGCTCGAGGCGATGGGCGAATGCCAGGTCACGGTCGGCCTGAAAACCTATATCATGCCGAAACTGTTCATGGTGCTTGCCACCCAGAACCCGATCGAACAGGAAGGGACCTATAATCTTCCGGAGGCACAGCTGGACCGGTTCCTGATGCATGTGCGCGTCGACTACCCCAGTCGTGATGAGGAGCTGGCGATCCTGGAACTCGACAGCAACCAGCAACTGTCGGCACCGGAGGCGCCCGCCGAGGTGCTTTCCCAGCAGCAACTCTTCAATATTCGGGAAGATGCTGCAAAGCTCTACCTGGATCAGAAACTGAATAATTATATTGTTGACCTGGTGCAGGCCAGCCGCAAACCGGAGGCCTATGACGAAGGCCTGAAACGCTGGTGCCGCATTGGTGCATCACCGCGCGCGACCATTGCACTCGCTCGCTGCGCCCGCGCCCGAGCATGGCTGGATGGTGAAGAGTTCGTCGCTCCCCACCATATTCAGGCAGTGGCACCTGACGTACTGCGGCACCGTGTCCTGCTGACCTTCGAGGGCGAGGCGGAAGGCGTGACGAGTGATGATTACATCAGGCGTCTGCTGGAGGTCGTGGCAATCCCGTGATTGCCGGCAGAGTTGCTCGCTCAGGGCCTGACACACAGTTAACTGCAGTTACGCAATGAGTCTCCACCCACAACTTGATGACCTGCTGGAACTGCGCCACCAGGCCCGTACCCTCGGTGTCGCGGCACATCACCTCGTCAATTCCACATTTACCGGGCTGTATGCCTCGGTATTCCGCGGTACCGGCCTCGACTTCGACGAAGTGCGTGAATACCGGGAAGGTGATGACATCCGCAGCATGGACTGGCTGGTCACTGCCCGCACCAATACCCCGCACATCAAGATCTTCCGCGAAGAACGGCAACGCAGCGTCATCCTCTGCATAGACATGGGCCCGCACATGAACTTTGGTACCCGCGGTACCTTCAAGTCGATCCAGGCCGCACGCACCGCGGCACTGATTGGCTGGGCGGCGAGCAAGCAGCATGACCGTGTCGGGGGTGTGCTGTTCGGTAACCCGGCGACCGGCATGCGCTATTTCCGCGCCACACCGGGGCGCCGCGGCCTGTGGCAACTGCTGCGGGCACTGACGCAACCGATCGAGCAGGGCGATACTGACGAATCCCGACTGATGGCCGCCCTGCAGCACCTGGACAGTGGCACCGGTACCGGCTCCCTGATCTTCGTTATCGCCCCCATCAATCAGGTCACTACCGGTTTTGAACGTATCCTGGGTAGTCTGAAGCAGCGCCATGATGTCGTGCTGCTGCCCGTCGATGACCCGGCGGATCGTGATCTGCCCCCCATGGGGCCGGTCATCTTCTCCAACGCCGCCGGCGAGCTTCTCGAGGTTGATACCGACAGCGAGGCCGGCCGCGAGGCATTTCGTGCCGACTGGGAACAACGTCGCGATGAACTGCAGCAATTGTGCTATCGGCTGAGAATCGGACTGATACCGGTTAGCACCAACGAGGACGTGCACAAGTCGCTCGTCAGCGGACTGCGCATGTACGCGGGAAGGCGCTAGTCGGGAACATGGACACCGGAGCAACAGTGTTACGCGATATCCACGGTCTTGGCGCGGTGCCCTGGTGGCCGCTGGCACCCGGCTGGTGGTACCTGGCCGGATTTGTCTGTTTGCTGCTGCTGTCCATCGGACTCAGGTACTGGTTGTTCTATAACGCCGGCTGGCTTGGCTGGCGTGGCGATGCGCGCCGCCAGCTGCGCAAACTGAAACAGTCCCTGGCCACGGAAGATCCACATGTGGTGGCAGGTAAACTGTCGGAGCTGCTGCGTCGTATTGCCATGGTGCGCAGTGGCCGACAACAGGCAGCCGGCCTGACAGGCGGTACCTGGCTGCAGTGGCTGGCAGAACATGACAGGACGGGCTTTGACTGGGCGCAGCATGGCCAGATCCTGCTGACGGCGCCGTACATGCCGCCGGCAATGACCGTTGAACGTGCTGAACTGGCCAGGCTGATCCGCGCAGCCACCCACTGGATCGATGCATCGCGACCCGCGAAACGGAACGCCGCTTTGTCGCAACGCTTCAGGCGGCTGCTGGCGGGCATTCCCGGTACAGGTGGGGCGCGCCGTGTTTAGTTTTCACTGGCCCTGGTTTGCCCTGTTATTGCCGTTGCCGCTGCTCATCTGGAAATTCTGGCTGCGGCCACACGGCGCCACGGATGCCTACACGCATGCGGATCGTTTCACGCTGTTGCATCCGGCACTGGGAAGACTGGCATCGACATTCGTTACCTCGCGCTCGCTTACCCACGCCGGCAGCCGTCTGCAGGCCTTCATGCTGGCACTGTTATGGGTGGCCCTGGTTGCCTGCCTGATGCGCCCGCAGTGGCTGGAACCCTATACGGAAATCCGCACCGAGGGCTATGACCTGATGCTGGCCATCGATACGTCGCGCTCCATGGAGGCCCTGGACTTCAGCGTCGAAGGCCGGCAGGTGACCCGCATGGCTGTGGTCAAGGGCGTCATCGGGCGCTTTATCAAGGCCCGCGACGGCGACCGTATCGGACTTGTGGCATTCGGCAGCCAGGCATTCGTGTTATCTCCGATGACGCTGGATAATGACGCCGTGTACAGCCTGGTTGACAGTATCGTCTCGCGCATGGCCGGTGACGGTACGGCCATCGGTGATGCCATCGGGCTGGGGGTGAAGAAATTACGCGATCGCCCCGAGGGTTCGCGGATCCTGATCCTGGTAACGGATGGCGAAAATACCGAAGGCAGTCTGCCGCCGAGGCTGGCCGCGCAACTGGCGGCACACGAAGGCATCCGTATCTATACCATCGGTGTTGGCAGCAAGGGGCTGGTGCCGTTTATGGAAAATGGCCGCATGACCCAGGTCAAGATGGAGATCGACGAGGAATTGTTGACCGAGGTCGCAGGCATTACCGGCGGCGAATATTTTCGCGCGACTGACACCGATGCACTGGAACAGATCTACCAGCGTATCGATGCACTGGAAAAAACCCAGGCTGAATCACGCACGGTCATGATACCCCGGCCGTTGTACCGCTGGCCGCTGGGGCTGGCACTGCTGGCGCTGTTGTTGCTTGGCCTGTTTCCGGACGGTATTCCACGGGCCTGGCTGACGAGGCGGGCGCATGGCTGAACTGTTGACAGCCTTTCACTTCAGCGAACCGGGCTGGCTGTGGGCGTTGCTGTTATGCGCGCCGGTTGCAGGCTGGCTGCTGCTGTTCCGGCACCTTACCGGCAATAACGACCGTATTCAGCAGTATGCGGATGCCCACCTGATGCCGCACCTGCTGGGGCGTTCGACGGCCTCCTCGCGTACCCAGTGGCAGCGCTATGCCCGCTGGGCTGGCCTGTGGACGCTGCTGGTACTGGCGATGGCTGGTCCACGCTGGGGTTTTACCGATGTACAGTTATTCCGTCCCGGGACCAATCTGCTGATTTTGATGGATATCTCGCGGTCAATGCAGGTGGCCGATGTGCGTCCGTCACGACTGGCACGGGCGCGTCAGGAGGTTGAAGACCTGCTGAACGAGAACCGTGGTGTCCGGGTTGGATTGATTGGTTTTGCTTCAGTCGCGCATGTGGTCTCACCGGTCACCGAGGATATGAAGGGTATACACCGGGTATTGTCCGCCATGGATACGAGTCTGGTCAGACTCCAGGGCAGTCGTATGCTCTATGCACTGGAGCGCGCCGAGCAACTGCTTGCGGGACAGCCGACTGAAAGCGTCAATTCAATCCTGATTATTACCGACGGCGATTTTGAGGAACCGGGCCTGGAGCAGAAATTCAAGGAATTAGCCGCGGCGGGAATACGCGTACATGTCCTGGGTGTCGGTACACCGGAAGGCGACGCCGTCCCCGGCGAGGGGCGTGAGGGCCCCTGGATAATGAACAGGACCGGCCAGCCGGTGATCTCGTCACTCAACGAATCACTGTTGAAATCATTGGCAAAGGCCGGTAATGGACTCTACCAGCGCGCCGATTACCGTGAGCGCGATACCGGCAAGATTCTCGCCGAAGTGAAGGCGCAGGCCTTGCCCGGTTCGGATCAGAGTGAACGCACACGTGTCTGGAATGAACGTTTTTACGTGCTTGCCGGGCTGGCCCTGCTACTGATGCTGCCGTTATTTCGTCGTACCCTGTCGGGAAACCGCTTGTGAAGGGCATGACTGCACCTGTGAAAGCCGGAATAGCCGCGCGGCTCTGCCGGGGCCGGACAGCGGTGTTTCTTTTCTGCCTGCTCTGTACAAGTGTCGTCAATGCCGCCTGGTTCAAGAACCCGGAACAGCAAGCGGCGCAAAAATTTGAAGAGGGTGAATACAGCGACGCGGCCAGTGAATTCAGCGATGATTACCGTCGTGGCGTCGCACTCTACCGTGCCGGCCACTACACGGATGCCGGTGAGGCCTTTGCCCGTGTCGAACGTGAAGAAGTCAAGGCCGATGCCCTCTATAACCTTGGTAATACCCGTTACAAACGCAGTGACTATGCCGGAGCGGTCGATGCTTATACGGCCTCGCTGGAATTGCGGTCGGGTGACGAAGATACGCTGCACAATCTGGCACTGGCCAAGAAGATGCTTGAGCAGAACCTGACGGAAGAGATCGAGCAAGAGCAGGAGGAAGAGGAG
>JBATFE010000444.1:0-2212 GCA_049664445.1 Gammaproteobacteria bacterium | reverse complement strand
GGGCCTGGCAGCAAAAGCTGTCGCCCACCCCGAAACTAATCCTGATGGCACTGGCCGATGCCGCCAATGACTTTGGTGTGTGCTGGCCCAGTGTGTCGACGGTGGCAACCAAGTGTTGTGTTTCCATTCGTACCGTTCGACGGGTCATGCAAAAGCTCGTTGAGCGTGGACTGCTGCTCTCCGAACAACGCTATCGCAAGGACGGTTCCTGTTCATCAAACCGGTATCGCTTGCAGCTGGAAGGGGGTGACGATCTGACACCGGCCCCTGACTCCCACGACATCACCCCCGGTCAGGGATGCGAGGGTCCCCCTGACACCGGTGACATACCAGGACCCACCATAAGAACCCAAAAGGAATCACTACAACCACAGGGAACGGCGACCGAGGCTGTTGTTTTCAAATCCGCGGCTAGTGGTAGTGGAGAATTATTTGAACTGGAATACCCCCGGGCCTTGTCGGTGGCCGAACGGGAGGAGGCCGGTAAAAGGCTTGCAGGTATACCTGCCGACCTGGCGCAACAACTCCTCGATGAACTGGCCGCAAGGATCGCCGCCAATGTCATCCAGACAACGCCGTTGGCCTATCTACGTGGCCTGACAACGCGTGCCCGTGCAGGCACGTTCACACCGGAGGGCGCATTGCAGATAGCGGAGCACCGCAGGCGGCGCGCAGAAGTCGATGCCGCGATGCAGCGCAATGACACCACACGTTGCGATTATCCGCCTGCCGTGGTCGATTCGGACAATCCACTGGTCAAAAAGCTGCTCGACATCCATAGCCAGTTGCAAGAGAAGAAACGTAAGGTGGATTGACACTGTAGCTGGTTATGCCCTGGGCATACCCCTAACGACATTAAGAAAGCCGAATAACTGTCTGATTCATCTAGGTGTCATTTCCCGATGTCAGCATATACTCAGGCTGCGCGACGCAAATGCCTCATGGGGTGAGTTCAACTCATGAAATTCAATAAGCTACATGACAAACTTAAGATCAACGGGTGGTACCCGGGGTACCACAAGGTATTGGTGAGGTTCGGCACCTTCTCACACTAGACTCTTAATTCAACAACTGCTCCCACGTGGAGCACACGACTGGCTGAAAGATCGCGATGTCACTGACTGAATGTGAGCAACGTCCTTATTGCTAACAGTGTCAACAGCCTGCTGGAAATAGCGATACTCATCCCAATTACGGAAGTGGCCACCTGACACCAGACTCGAATTCTGACAACTGTCCCCACGTGGGACACATGATCGCTTTAAGATTGTGACGTAAGTTATTGAGTAAACATGAGCGAAATACCGATTGAACGGTGACTATGGTGCGCCGAGTTCGAATTTTGACACCTGCTCACCAGGTGAGCACACCATTGGCTCCAAGATTGTGGTGTAACTGCTTGAATTTCAGTGTCAGCCTATGAGAACAGTCAGTGTAAGAGCACCGAGCTCGAATTTCGACAGGTGATTCCAGTGGAATCACCGAGGCTGGCGCAAGGTGGCATAGGTGTGCGCCGATTTCCCCGGGAAACCGCCTATTTACTTCAAGGCAGTGACGTAACCGATTGAAAGTTTTATGTGGCGGTGCTTATTCACCCCCGGTCAGCCCGAAGGCCGTCCGAACCATTCGAATGCAGTCGGCGTGACAGGCAACCGCCTGGCACACCGGCTGCCACGTGAGAGCGGCCGCGTCACTACACAGCGCAGCGCGGTAGTGACGAGGGCGGCAATTCTATTAACGGCGCGGGCTTGCGATTGGATTTCGAGGTTACAGCGGGATTTCGTGTTCTTATACTGCGCCCTCAATCGATTTTAACCGTGGCCACTGCGTGTACTAGTGGTGATTGAGCGCATTCGGGTCCTGTGACGCGCAACGGCTGTAAGCCGTGGGTCCATCTTCCAAATCGAACCGATCACGCGATCGGTTCATCTTCGCAGGCATTCGCCTGCATCTACTCGACGAACCGAGATGCTCGCCCCTGGCGGTACCGTTGACGTTCATCTTCCATTAACCGCGGACATGTCCGCACATTTGAACGGAGGTGTTGTATGGAACCACCCTGAAAGAAGGCCCGTGAGGGCATGTTGGCCAGCGCTGGGCCATTACCCGAAAGGGAAAAACAGTGTTGCCTGAGACCAGGCATATTCAGGTCATAGGGGAGTGGTGTCCCACGGTCGTATCGCACAAG
This sequence comes from Gammaproteobacteria bacterium, assembly GCA_049664445.1. Taxonomy (GTDB): domain Bacteria; phylum Pseudomonadota; class Gammaproteobacteria; order UBA9214; family UBA9214; genus UBA9214. Next base: position 24 of record JBATFE010000444.1, on the reverse strand, counting down.
CGGACCTCGGTAGCTGCTGTTGCC